>JABMML010000096.1 GCA_013205585.1 Chitinophagaceae bacterium
GTGTTATCATACTGCGCCTCAGCATAGATTACAGAGCCTTTTGGAAGATATAAGTAGTTTTGGAAGGTGTAGGTCATTTGCCAGTTAAAATCCCAGTCTGGGATATTTATGAGCTGGACAATATCTCCAGAAGGGGTTGCCGCAAAAGCCTTAAATTTCCTTCCTAATAGGTGCATATGTGGCATGATAGAAATCAAAGATACATCCTGGGTGAGCACTGCAGAACGCATATAAAAAGTAGCCACTTGGTTAGCCTTAATGATAAAGGGTAAATTAGCAATATTGTCTTCCTTTAAAGTCAATGTAATTACTTCGCGCTCTACAGGTTTATCTGTAAATTTAATTCTAATGAAGGAGGAGTCACTGCTTATAATAGGAGAAGGTGAATAATGTACATTAAAAATAAAATTAGAACCTTGAAATAGTTTTTTTCCCGTTCCTTCAGGAAAAACAATTTTATCATTCCCGGGTACCCAACCAAAAAGAAAATTATCAGCCAAAGGCTTGGTTTGGAATTTGTATACCCCAGTATCCGATTCTGAGATCCCATCTATTCCAGCAATACTACCTGTGGTATCTGTCATTATCCTGCTATGGTGCACCAATTTTTTATTACCTGGGACAAATTGAATAGACTTAATCATTTTAGATGCTTCATTATTCAGGGGGGCATAAAAAAACCTGAATTCTTCCTTTCCTAGTTCATTTATTTTAAATGCTTTCTGCATGCCAACACTAATATCATAATCATTTACATTAATTGACTCAGGTGCATTTTTTTGGTGTATATCTGTTGGTACAGGGTCGCCCTTGCGTTGTTTTTTTTGCCCTTTTTCACTTCCGGTATTGATCCATGTTTGTATTAACTGAATTTCTTCAGTAGAGAGTGTATTTTCATTTTTATAATGCTGAAAGGCGATATCGGCTTTAAAGGGGGGCATATACCTGGTCTTCGTCACGTAGCCTATAAAATTTGACCTGGAAGCTACATCCTCATAGCTTATTAATGAAAATGGGGCTAAGCCCTCTTGATTGTGACAGGGTGCACAATGGGTCTTAACAATAACAGCAATATCCTTGTAGTAATTGACCTCTTGGGACTTTACCTCTTGGGACTTTAGGTCTTGGGACTTTAGGTCTGTAGTTGGATAGAAAAAAATAAATTGTATGAATAGAATATAGAGGATGGATAATAAATTACTTCTCATACTTCATGCAAATTAAAAGTGAAAGTAAGACTTCTATTAATAAAAAATGGGAATAAACAAGTTTATTCCCATTTTTTATTATTTAGTAAGCTAATTATTTAACCGACCATGTAACACTTGCATTTGCTTGTATTGATGGTTGACTAGAATATAATTCAATGTTTACTATAGAAACAGACCACCACTTATAGACAAGCCCTTCAGTGCTTGTGAATGCCCATGATAGTACAAAACTATTATTTTTATTGAAGCGCTTACCCGCTGGACGAGCATCACCAAACACATCTACGCTTCCCTTACCATAGTCAAATTTAGAAGTCGCGAATAGCTTATAGACGTCATCTGCAGAAATTGAAAAGGCACTTGCTTCGTTATTTCCCTTAGCATCCATAACCTTTAAGGTTTTAGTGCCATGATTAGCTGTAGCAGGATTACCATTTTTATCAACATAGGCCTCTCTTAAAGTAATAAAAAGCTCTTGCTTATTTATAGTTAGAACACGATTTACATCGATCCACTTCAATTCCATATTTACAACAGAAGAAGCGTCATTCTCACTTAGAAAAGATCCACTTTTTAAAGTACCCTGCCCATATACGCCTGGCTCTGGCTTAGCAACAGGATTCAACTCTTCTTTTTTACATGATACCAGTAATAATGCCACTAATATGATGGATAATAAATTTTTCATTGTTTTTTTCATTTGGTTCAGTTTTAAAATTTAAACTTAATTATATCCCAGAAAACTGGATCACTATAAAATATTGGCAAAGGCTTAGGAGCATTTGGATTTAAAGTAGCCTCTGATACTGGAATAGGTAATCTTAATGCAAATTGAGAATTCAGTGAAAGTGGAGGTGCTAAATTTGAAGGATAGCCAGTTCTTCTAAATGCGTTATACATTTCGAAACCGTTGCCCCAACCTGCAAAATAAGCTTCATATAAAACCTTATTTAATTTAACCTCATTAGTTGAAGATGCATCATAGTTAGTTAAAAAAGCAGTAACATAACTATCAACATCAGCAGCTTTAACAGCAATAGAGCTTGGATCTTTAGATACTCCAAAACTAGATACATTGGTTATTGACTCTCTAATTGCTTTTTCAGCAGTCGCTTTTGGATCTCCAAAGCCATATGCTAACTCAGCTTCTGCTTTCCAAAAATTAACCATATTACTAGTAATCATTGGGAAAATTCCAGCACCACCAGAATTCGCTTTTGTATTTAAAACATAAGGAGCAATTGCACGATTGTCATACAAACCTGCCGCTGGATAAACACCTGCAACCATTCGGTAACGAACGTCCTCAGGTACACCAGACTGGTCTCCACGGAAACGACCAAAAAAGCCTGCAAAATAAGCAGAATCTGCTTTTGTATCTGCTAGTACACCAGCTGCTCTTGCTTTAGCCCAGGCGTCTGGATTCAATACCAAGTAAGCACCTTGCACTGGAGTAGCACCTCTATCTGTTGGGTTACTTTGATCAAGGATCTTATCAAATTGTCTTCTAAAATAGAAAGGTAAACGAGGATCTTTCCTAAGTAACATGTCAAACATGTATTGCGTAAGAACATATGTAAAACCGTTATTGGCTAAATAGGCAGCAGTAAACCAAGGGTGTCTTAAGTCTGGAGAAATTTGACCACCATATTTCCAAGTAAAGTCTTGTGATGTGCTTTCAATAATGCCACCAGTTGCTTTTAAGGCAGCTTGAATATCAGCAGAAGCATTTGTATTTACTTTTCTTGAAGTGGTTAACATACGAAGTCTTACCGTATTCGCAAAGCGAATCCAAGAAGCCTTGTTTCCTCCATACATAATGTCTCCAGTTACTGTATAAGGACTAGAAGCCGTTAAGTTAAAAATGGCAGAATCAAGCAATTTATAGCACTCAGCATAAATTACCTTTCCATCGTCGAATTTTGGATTAATATTGATATTCGCAGAATTCCCTAAGAAAGCTTCTTTGAAAGGAACTGTTCCAAAAAGATCTACCATGGTAGAAAAACTATAGGCTTTAAGGACTTGTGCAATTCCTAAATAAGGCTTGTTGTCTTTAAGTTTTGAAGCAACAATTACTTCTTCTAAATCCTTACCTGGGCCTGTGTAAAAATTTGACCAACTACCATAGAAGCTATTGGCTCCTAATCCGTAAGAGTCAGAAGAACTAAGCACTCCCAAAAAACCCATTTGGGTATTGTTGAGCCCTTGCATAAAACCTGCCATATTTCGCTGAGCTTCTGGCAAAAGCAATTCTGCAGTACCCTTTGTTGGAGAGTTTGGATCTGTATTTATATCCAAGTCAAATATATCAATTGACTTGTTGCAAGACGCGAAAGACAATGCCATGGTAACAATTACGAGGCTTGCTAACGATTTTGACTTTTTATAAAAATTGTATTTCATATTGTAAAATTAGCTATTGGTTAAAATTAAAATGTAACTCTTAGGTTAAGACCGAATCTTCTTGTGCTTGGTGCAGCGCCTAAGTCAATACCTTGAAGATTTGAACTTGCGACATCACTAAGTACCTCTGGGTCAAAATTTAAGCCATCTAACATGTTAGGAGCATAGAACCATAAGTTTCTACCGCTAAAGCTTAAAGTAGCAGATCCAAATGGAGTCTTCTTTAAGTATGCTTTAGGTATAGAATAACCTAGGGTTGCTTCTCTTAAACGAATTGTTGTTTTGTCATAAATATTTGTGTCATCAGGACCATAAGCACCAAAACCATCAGAGAAATAATAATCAAATGCAGAAATACTTGTTGTATTCTTAATGGACTTACCGTTTGCATCCAATATTGCTGTCTTGGTATCATTATTGCCATAAACCCCTGGAATTACATAAACCCCTTCACGATTCTCATTTACTCTTAAC
>JABMML010000097.1 GCA_013205585.1 Chitinophagaceae bacterium
ACCAATTTAATGGTGAAGGACTTAGCTAGTAGAGTAGATAAAGTGATGAATAAAAGACAGTATAACGATGCTTATACGAAAGAAGTCATAAAACAATATGGTGCATCAGCTCTTGTCACCAATTTTAAAATGGAGTCCAATAATATTGGTTCTTTAAATAGAGTATTCTTTTTAACTTCTACTGGCACTGCTTCAGCTAGTGAACTTATCATTAATAATTTAAAACCATTTATGAATGTCATTTTAATTGGCGAACATACCTATGGTAAGAATGTAGGTTCTTTTACGATTACCGATAATACCAAAAGATGGAACTATGGTTTACAGCCTATCACTTTTAAAATATTAAATGCACTTGACCAATCCGATTATGGTTCAGTGAATGGATTTTTACCAGACTATGCACTTACGGACGATGTACTTCCTTATAAATTATTAGGCGACCCGAATGAAACTTATTTAAATAAAGCACTCAATATCATTGGCCCCGTAGCTTATAAAACCAATGCCATTGGCAGTCTTAGGCCAGTTTCAAGGGCTAATAAACTGCAAGCAGCTTCCCTTTCTGACAATCCTATTCAAGATAAATTTGATATGTTTGACAAGCCCCTAAAACCTAAAAACTAGCTTATAAATGAATAAGTTATTATGAAAAAGGTACAATTAATACTGCTATTTGTTTTCACGATTGTTATTGGCAGTTTTGCGCAAGGTTTTGTAAAAGAAAAACAAGTTTTTAAAAGTGCCATTCTAAATAAAGAAGTACATTATTCAATTTTTTTACCAAGCGATTATTATACAAGCGAGCGCGCTTATCCTGTCACTTATTTATTACATGGTTATGGCGATGAAGATGATGGCTGGATTCAGTTTGGCGAAGTGAACCGCTTAGCGGATGACGCCATCAAGGCCGGTAAAATTCCGCCTATGATTATTGTAACCCCCGATGGCTTTACAAGTTTTTATATTAATACAGCAGATGGTAAGTTAAATTACGAGGATTTTTTTATCAAAGAATTAATCCCACATATTGAAAAAACATACAAAGTAAAAGCTGAGCGAAAATACAGAGGCATTGCTGGTCTTTCCATGGGTGGTTACGGTGCACTAATGTACGCTCTTAAATATCCTAATTTATTTGCAGCTGCAGCTCCACTTAGTGCGGCTGTTTGGACAGACAATGATATTATTAATCTTGACGAGGGTATGTTCAATGGTTTATTTGGAAATTCAATGGGTAAAAATTTAAAAGGAAAAGATCGTTTAACCACAGCCTGGTTAAGCAATAGCCCCTTAGCTATTATTGAAAAAAAGTCCAAGGAAGAATTATCCGCAGTGAGGTATTGGATTGATTGTGGTGATGACGATTTTTTAACTATTGGCAATGCCCAATTACATATAGCACTCACTAATAAAAATGTTCCTCACGAATTTAGAATGAGAGACGGCGCACATAATTGGACCTATTGGAGAACAGGTATTATAGACGCTTTAGCTTTCATTGGCGATAGTTTTCATCAAAAATAATTTATGTCAATCACCATTAAAGTTTTTGTTACAGGGGGTACTTTTGATAAAGAGTACAATGAATTAAATGGTAGTTTATTTTTTAAAGAAACACATTTACATGAAATGTTGCAATTGGGTAGAAGTAAATTAGACCTTTCCATTACTACACTCATGATGAAAGATAGCCTAGACTTTATTGAAGCCGACAGACAAATAATTGCTACAGCCTGTAATGAAATTAAAGAAGATAAAATTTTAATTACCCATGGCACTGATACCATGACCCTCACCGCCTCTTATTTAGCAAAGCATTGCAAAGGTAAAACCATTGTACTTACAGGCGCCATGGTGCCTTATAAGTTTGGTAGCTCTGATGGATTATTTAATTTAGGAAGCGCCCTCGCCTTCGTGCAAGTAGTAAGCCCTGGCGTATATATTGCCATCAATGGAAAAATATTTGAAGCAGATAAAGTTAAAAAGAATACCGATAAAGGCGAGTTTGAAACAAACTAATTAGAATTTTAATTTAATTAAATAAGTGCCTTTATTTTAATTGTGTAGTGTCAACTCTTGTCGGTGTATCCTTGCCTGCAATAATGGATTGTGCGCTTTTTGCAATAGCCTTAATAATTTCATTCATATTATCCATATCCAAAGTTTGAAATTCATCGCTAGGCTTATGATAATTTGGTTCGCTATCCATTTTAGAAGTAGAGATAGTATGTGCAGGTACGCCTAAACGCGCAAGCGTGGTGTTGTCTGATCTGTAAAATAAGTTTTGATCTGTGTAAGGATCTGGATAAAATGTAAAGCCAGAGCCCACTAAATTCTTTTGTAAAATGGCGCCCATATCTGTTTTTTCATACCCCGTAATATAAGCGCTGTTTCTACCCCACTTACTTTCTGTACCAATCATCTCTAAATTAAACATAGCTTTCACTGACATAGGATCGAACTGCTTTGAAAAATACTGTGCGCCAAAACCTCCTACTTCTTCAGCTGTGAAGGCTGCAAAAATTAAAGTACGTTCATTATTATTTAATTTTTTAAAATACTTTGAAAGCATAATCATAGCCGTAGTACCTGCCGCATCATCGTTGGCACCATTATATATACTATCGCCATTTACCGCTCTTGCACTATTAATACCTAAATGATCATAGTGCCCAGAAAAAATTACATATTCATTAGCAAGTGACCTACCTGGTATAACTGCTACTACATTGGCTAAAGACAAATTTTCAATTTTATGAGTAGCTTCAATAGTAAACTTTGTAGGGGTTGCAGTAGTTAAAACAAATACCAACGATTTTTGATTCTCCATTAAATTTGATTTTAAGTTAGTTAAGCGGCCAAAGTTTTGCCCAAAAGATTCATCTACTAGTATTAAATAATTTTTACTAGCCTCCATATATTTTCTGATGGCCGTTCCTAAATTATCTTCTTTATTTATTTTCACTACCTCATACCCACTGGCTTCTGTAATTGAAAAATTTTCCTGAGGTGTTACCACTATTATATTTTTTTGATCTAAGGCATTGCCATCAAAATTTCCTGAGGCACTAATAAATTTCGTAGACATTCTTGAAAAAGATTGTAAATAACTAGTACTATTTTTAAAAGTAGCCAACCCTGCTTGTGCAAATTCATTGGCAATAAAAGCAGCAGCCTTATCAATGCCTTTGCTAAATGTTTTACGCCCTTCTAATTCATCTGAGGCTAAATACTTTTCAATGCGTGCTGTTTCAGCTTTTGAAATTGTATTTAATAAATCTTGGCTCCAAGATTTTCCAGTAAGTCCTACTGCTAATAATAGCAAACAAATTTTTATATACTTCATATTATAATTTTTAAACTTAAGTTTCGCTTTTCAAGGCATGCATTTAAAGTAAGACAAAATAGTCAAAATAGGCTAATTACCAAGGGGTACTTTTATTTTATAGCCTAGTTTTCGTATATTACAGTATATAATTAAACCGTATTTATATGAAAAAGCTTTTAGGCTTCTTAGGTATTGGACTACTTGTAATTATTACAATAGTACTCGTAAAAACTTTTACCAATAGCCCAGGTGCGCATCAAAAAAGTACGCCATTAGAAGCTATACCTACCAATGCCATTGCACGTATGTCCAAGGCCATTCAGCTTCAAACCGAAACACCTAACGATGCTTATGAGTTTGATACGGCTACCTTTTTTGCCTATCGAAAATTTATGGAAAAGTCTTATCCATTAATTCATAAAAATTTACCTAGAACCATTATAGATAGTTTTAATTATATCTACGAATGGAAAGGAACGGATACAAGTTTACTTCCCATGGTATTAATGGCACATTATGATGTGGTGCCTGTAGAAGCTTCAGCCGTTAAATTATGGCATGCCGTTCCTTATGGGGGTGAAGTAAAAGAAGGTTATATATGGGGAAGAGGGGTGCTAGATGATAAATCGAGCATGATTGGTATTTTAGAAGCTGCAGAAGCTCAATTAGCTAAAGGCTTTCAACCTAAACAAACTATATTATTATGTTTTGGTGCGGATGAAGAATCGAGTGGCAAAGGGGCTACAGCCATGGTAAAATATTTTAAATCACTTAATAAAAGATTTGATTTAGTAGTAGACGAAGGAGGAGAAATTTCTACAGAAGATATGAAAGATGTTAAAAGACCCATTGCCGCTATTGGTGTGGGTGAAAAAGGGTATGTCACTTTAATTTTGACGGCACAAAAAGAAGGGGGTCACTCTTCTATACCAGGACAAACAACTGTCATTGATATGTTGAGTAAGGGGCTTTATAAATTAAGAGAAAATCAAATGCCTGGAAAAATAATTCCTCCTATTAAAGCCTATTTAGAAAGAGTGAGTGGTTACACCGATAATTTTTGGAAAAAAATGATGCTTTCTAATATGTGGTTATTTGAAAGTCAAGTCATTAATAATTTATCAGAATCGCCTTCTACCAATGCTTTAGTAAGAACCACTATTGTACCTACTATTGTGAATAGTGGTGTTAGAGATAATGTCATTCCAACATTCGCCACAGCCTATGTAAATAGCAGAATTTTACCAGGAGAAACTCAGCAAGATGTATACAATTATGTTGAAAAAGCTATTAATGATACAAATATTAAAATTACTTATTACCGTAATTATAGCACCCTTCCTTCTCCTACAACCGATATCAATAGTAAGGCCTTTAAAAGGGTAGAGCA
The DNA here is from genome assembly GCA_013205585.1 of Chitinophagaceae bacterium. Lineage (GTDB taxonomy): Bacteria > Bacteroidota > Bacteroidia > Chitinophagales > Chitinophagaceae > Sediminibacterium. The sequence goes on from JABMML010000097.1 coordinate 4,722, forward strand.
GGTTATCAATGCAATAGTGGATGATGTAATTGTGGCTCCTATGTTAATGGTAGGTGCTACCGATTCTAGAAATTACAGAGAGATAAGCGATGGGGTTATTAATTTCACACCTATCACTAATGCCAAAGGATATCATGGTATTGATGAAAGATTATTAGTAACTGATTTTCAAAAATGTATTAATTTTTATACATTATTAATTCAGGGTTCGAAATAAAATTATTCAATAAAAGTTTTATAAATTTAGGCTAACTTTTATACATGGAGAGGAACAAATAAATCAATTAAAAAATTTAATATTAAACTTAAAAATATATATGATGCGTAATTTATTTCTTGGGATGAGCTTATTTTTTTGTACTACAATTAGTGCACAAAAAACTATTTTAATAAAATGCGGAAAATTATTAGACGCTAAAACAGGTATCGTTACTGAAAAACAAAATATTCTTATTAAAGGCAATCAAGTAATTTCTATAAGTAATAATATATCTCAGGCCGACTCTGTTATTGATTTAAGTAATTACTTTGTAATGCCTGGTATGATTGATTGTCATACACATGTGCTACTGCAAGGCGATATCACTTCTGAGGATTATGATGTGCAAGTTTTAAAAGAATCCATTCCTTATAGAACCATCAGAGCTACTAAAAGTGCTGAGAAGTCTTTAATGAATGGCTTTACTACTATTCGTGATTTAGGCACAGAAGCTGCGGGTTTTGCTGATGTAGATGTAAAAAAAGCTATCAATAAAAGGGTAATTAGTGGACCAAGAATGATTGTTTCTACCCTAGGCATGAATACTACTGGCCATTACCCTATAAAAGCATCTGATTATGCATGGGAATTAAAATTACCAAAAGGGGTAATTGAAATTACGGGTGCTGATGAAGCAAGAAGAGCAGTAAGACAACAAATTGAACAAGGCGCAGATTGGATTAAAGTTTATGCAGACCGTGGTTATATTAGATTAGCAGACGGCTCATTTAGATCTATTCCGAATTTTACTACTGAAGAGCTTAAAGCCATTGCAGATGAAACCATTCTAAGTAGAAAAAAATTAGCTGCACATGCAATGACCAGAGATGGAATTCTTGCCGCCATTAATGCAGGTGCCTCAACTATAGAACATGGAAGTGGTATGGATGAGGAATGTATGCGTGTGATGGCAGAGAAAGGAATTTTCTGGTGTCCTACTTTATTTGTCAATGAATTTGTTGCCGAAGGAAGAGCAAAATTAGGAAGTCCTATTAATTTATATTTCCAACAATCAATTCAAGCAACCTTTAAAAAAGCAATGAAGATGGGTGTTAAATTAGCCTATGGTACCGATATTGGTGGCTATGATTGGAACTTAGCACAAGCGAAAGAC
>JABMML010000098.1 GCA_013205585.1 Chitinophagaceae bacterium
CATGGCCATAGCCGTTATTCTTTCTGCTTTACCACGTCCCATTTGTGCATACACCACATTATAGTTCAAAGATTCAAACCCTAATAATTCAGTAGTACGCGTTCTACTGATAGGAAAAGAAGAGCCATAGCCCGCAGCCGATCCCAATGGATTTTTATTCACTACTTTATAAGCAGCTTGAAGTACTGTGATATCATCTACTAAACTTTCTGCATAAGCGCCCAACCATAAACCAAAGGAAGAAGGCATGGCTAATTGTAAATGCGTATAGCCTGGTAATAAATCATTTTTATGGGCTTCGCTTTTTGCTTGTAGTACTTTGAAAAATGAATGAACCGATTCCGTTAAACTGATTATCTCAGCGCGTAAAAATAATTTGATATCTACTAGCACTTGATCATTTCTACTTCTAGCACTATGAATTTTTTTACCTGCATCTCCCAAGGCCTCTGTTAATAATATTTCCACTTGAGAGTGAATGTCTTCTATGCCAGGGGCTAATGAAAAAGTTCCTGCTTGTATTTTTTCATAAATGGCTACCAAGGCTTTTTTAATAGCTATTTGTTCTGCTGCAGTTAATAAGCCTACTTCAGCTAACATGGTGGTATGCGCAATAGAACCTAGTACATCATAGGGCGCCAAATACATATCCATCGCCTGATCATTACCAATGGTAAATTTTTCCACTAGTTCAGAAACTTTATTATTTTTTTGCCAAAGCTTGCTCATGGTTATACTATTTTTTCAAGTAATTGAATATAAGTTAAAATACCTTCCTCTATTTCTTTGCTATAAATGAATTCATCGGCGGTATGAGATCTAGCAGAATCACCAGGGCCCATTTTTAAGGTGGGAAAAGGCATTAAAGCTTTGTCCGATGTAGTCACAGACCCATAATAGCCTTTGCCTAAAACCTTACCAGCCTTCACTAATACATGATCAAGACCAATACTAGTGGAACGCATTCTTACACTTCTTGGCTTTACTTCTGCTTTAACATTATCTTGAATAGTTTTTAAAACTTCTTCAAAACTATAGAGTTCGTTCACACGAACATCTACCACCATTTTACAAGTGGAGGGCACTACATTATGTTGTTTATTATCTGTATCTATTACTGTAACGCTCATTTTTACCTTGCCTAATAAATCAGATACTTTTTCAAACTGATAATTTTTAAACCATTCAATGTCTGGTAATATTTTATACAAAGCGCTTTCTCCTTCTTCTCTTGCAGCATGACCCGCTTTACCATTTGCTACTACATCTAAAACCAGTAAGCCTCTTTCTGCAATCGCCATTTCCATTTTGGTGGGCTCCCCTACAATGCCAAATTCAATTTTTGGTATTTGTGGTAATACTAATTCAATACCATCAGGGCCAGAAATTTCTTCTTCTGCAGATGCTAGAAAAATAATATTATAAGACAAATTAGGTAATGCATAAAAATATAAAAAACAAGCTATTAAACTTACTAAACAACCGCCTGCATCATTAGCACCTAGCCCGAATAATTTACCTTCCTTTTCAATAGGGCTAAAGGGCTCATTGGTATAGCCTTTATTAGGTTTCACCGTATCGTGATGAGAATTTAATAATATAGAAGGCTTGTTCGCATCAAAATATAAATTCGCTACCCAAATATTATTTTTTATAGTATTTACTTTAATATTTTTATCTGTAAAAAACTGCGTCAGCAATAAGGCTGTTTTATCCTCTTCTTTACTAAAAGAAGGAATAGCGATTAATTTTTTTAATAAATCAATGGCGTCTTTTTGTAAGACGCTGGTATTTGTATTATGTTTAGTAGGTACTTCTGACATTAGTTTGTGATTGTTGTACCTGAGGTACCATTCATTAATTCATTCATTTTTTCAGCCTTTCCAATAATAACTGATTGTACACCATTATCAAGGGCTTCAAACGCGTTGTCTATTTTTGGGATCATACCCTCAAAAATAAGTTTTTGATCTTTAAGTGTACCGTATAAAGGCCTATCAATATGCGCAATGACTGAACTAGGATCATTTACATCCTTTAGTACGCCTTCCTTTTCAAAACCATACATTAAATGCACTTTATACTTGGAAGCTAATGCAGTACCCAAGCTTTGCGCAATGGTATCTGCATTCGTATTCAATAGTTGACCCTTTCCGTCATGGGTAATAGGTGCCACCACTAATTTAGTATTGGAAGAAAGTAATTCTAAAAGTAAATTGGTATTCACTGTATCTATATCACCTACAAAACCATAATCAACGCTGTCATGATTTCTTTTATGTGCTTGAATTAAATTACCATCTACACCAGATAAGCCCATGGCATTCACACCCAAGGCTTGTAGTTGGGCTACTATATTTTTATTAATATAACCAGCATAGACCATGGTTACAATTTTCAAACTAGCTTCATTTGTTACTCTTCTACCTTCAATTATTGTTTGTTGAACACCCATTGATTCAGCCATACTAGTAGCCATTTTGCCGCCACCATGCACTAAAATAGCTTGGCCCTTTACTTTCGCAAAAGCTTGCAAGCAAGTAGTTAACAATACAGGATTGTCAACAATATTGCCTCCTATTTTAATAATATATAATGATTCCATAATGTATTGAAATTTTTTTCGAATTGAATTTAAATATTAATTGCTTTTAAAATTTCAGCTAATACCGCCTGTGCTGCCCAAACTCTATTAGAAGCTTCTTTGGTGACCAAACTATTGGGACCATCTAAAATTTCATCGCTTAATTCTACATTTCTTCTTACAGGTAAGCAGTGCATGATTTTTGCATTATTGGTTAGTGCTAATTTTTTATTCGTCATCATCCAACTAGCATCTGTACTTAACACCTTTCCATATTGTTCATAGCTACTCCAATTTTTTACATAAACAAAATCGGCCTCTTTCAAAGCTTCGTCTTGGTTATGTTCTATAGTAGCGCCTTTGGTAAATTCAGTAGAAAGTGCATAGCCTTCAGGATATGTAATTACAAAATCGGCTTCTCCCCATGCACATACCCATTCACTAAAGCTATTGGCCACACATTGTGGAATAGGTTTAATATGTGGCGCCCAGCTTAAAACAATTTTTGGTTTTTTATGCTTGATATTTGAATTAGATGCTATCGATTCTTGAATGGTAATAATATCTGTCAATGACTGCAGTGGATGTAAGGTGGCCGATTCTAAACTCACCACAGGTATTCCCGCATACTTAATAAATTGATTAATAATATTTTCACTATAATCTGCATCTTTGTCTACTAAGCCAGGAAAAGTACGAATACAAAGTATATCTAAATAATTTCCTAAAATAGGTGCGGCATCTTTAATGTGTTCAACAGTGGTTCCATTCATAATAGCGCCTTCTGCAAATTCTAAAGCCCAGCCTTCTTTATCAACATTAAAAACAATGGGCTCCATACCTAAATTTTGTGCAGCTACTTGAGTGCTTAATCTTGTTCTTAAACTTGGATTTAAAAAGAGTAGTCCAATGCGTTTATCTGCACCCAATTTTTTATCACTAAAAGGCAATTTTTTATAAGAAAGCGCTTTAGCTACTAAAGCGTTAATATCCTGTACATCTTTTACTGATATAAATTGTTTCATGTTAAAACTTTAAACTGTTTTATTTAAAATTTGAGCACGGGCATCAAATAAGCCTTTTAAAAATAAATCTATCTCTGCAGTACTAATAGATAAAGAAGGTAATAAACGAATCACGTTTGGCTTGGCTTCCCCTGTAAATATTTTATAATCATTCAACAAAACTTTACGTACATCTTCTAGTCCTGTTTCCATTTCAAACCCTATCATTAAGCCATTACCTCTTACCACCTTTACACCTTTAGTATTTTTCAAAGCATCCATTAAATATTTTCCTTTATGATTAGCGGCTTCCATTAAATTTTCTTTCTCCATTACCTCTATTACCGCTAAGGCAGCTGCACAGGCTAATGGATTACCTCCAAAAGTAGTACCTAATAAACCGTATTTTGCTTTTATAGAGGGCGCTATTAATATGCCTCCAATAGGAAAGCCATTGCCCATGCCCTTGGCCATTGAATAAATATCGGCGTTAACTCCTGCATAGTCATGAGCAAAGAATTTACCTGAACGGCCATATCCACATTGCACACTATCGGCTATATACACTGCACCATGCTTATCACATAGGGCACGAATGGTTTGTAAAAAAATATTTGTTGCCTCATATATACCTGCCACACCTTGAATACCTTCAATAATAACGCCTGCAATTTCAGCACCTTGTTTGGCGAAACATTGCGTTAATGCTTCAACATCGTTAAATGGTAAGAAAATTATATTATCGGTTTCATTCACAGGTGCTATAATACTAGGATTATCGGTAGCAGCCACTGCTAAAGAAGTTCTTCCGTGAAATGCTTTTGAAAAAGATATTATTTTTTTTCTACCCGTATGAAAGGAAGCTAATTTCAAAGCATTCTCATTCGCCTCTGCGCCGCTATTGCATAAAAATAATTGATAGTCCTGTTTACCGCTTATTTTATTTAAGGCAGCCGCCAACTCTTCTTGAATAGGCATTATGACTGAATTAGAATAAAAAGCCATTGCATGCAATTGGTCTTCAATACGCTTTACCCAATGAGGATGCGTGTGGCCAATACTAATAACTGCATGACCTCCATACATGTCTAAGTATTCGATACCCTTATCGTCCCAGACATAAGATCCTAAGGCCTTGGTAATGGCAATAGGTTGTAAAGGATATACTTGAAATAAAGACATCTTATTTGTTTTAAAAATTACTTGCTTTTAATTGAATGCCTGCTGTTTCTTCTAAGCCCATCATCAAATTCATATTATGCA
>JABMML010000099.1 GCA_013205585.1 Chitinophagaceae bacterium
AATGGAATCATGCCAAAACTTTACTTGACTAACTAATGATTTTAGTTCATTTGTAGAAGTTTGATTATCATTTTGAATGGTCAAGCTGCTTTCTTTATTACAAGAACTAAGTACAATAAAAAATATTGCACTAACCAGAATTGTGATCTTGAGATTTTTAATCATATGGAATGTTTAATTTTTATTTAATTTTCTTCATATCAAACATAATCCATAGTAATTTATTTCTTGTTAAAGTATTTAAATAATTGGGGTAATAGTAAAAAAATAATATTGAAATTTAGATTCTATTCTAAATTTATCCGGAAATATTAATATTTATTAGAAATAATTCTAAACATATTTCACAATAATTTTTCAAAACAGAGATATTTATAATTTTAATAGTAAAATTTTAATCATAAAGCTGCCGGTTTTGGCTCAAATTAAAAAACCCTTGATAAACAAGGGTTTTTTTAGTAAATCAGGATTTGCCAATTATTTTATGCAGTTGAACTTGGATATAAGTTTATGACACCACTAATCTAAATCCGTTACCATGAATGTTAACGATTTCAATTTGGTCGTCTTCTCTTAAGTATTTTCTTAATTTGGCAATATACACGTCCATACTTCTTCCGTTGAAATAAGTATCGCTACCCCAAATTTTCTTCAAAGCTTTTTCGCGGGTTAGCAAATCATTTATATTTTCTGCTAACATTTTTAATAATTCATTTTCTTTAGGAGAAAGTGTATGCGTGATATCGCCCATTTTCAATTCTCTTAGTCTTGGATTAAAATGATACTTCCCTAATTGGAATTCGATATTATCACTTACCTTATTATCTTCTTCATTTCTTTTGATAATAGCTTTAATTTTAAACATTAATACTTCACTATCAAAAGGTTTAGTGATATAATCATCGGCACCTAATTTATAACCATTGATAATATCTTCTTTTAAAGTTTTAGCACTTAAAAAGAATAAAGGTACTTCAGGGTCTATGTCTCTAATTTCTTCTGCCAAGGTAAAGCCATCTACATTAGGCATCATTACATCTAATAAGCAGAGGTCAAATTTTTCTCTTTGAAAAGCAGCAAGTCCTAAGCGGCCATCTCTTTCAAGGGTAACTTCGTATTCGTCTAGCTCTAAATAGTTTTTCAAGACTAAACCTAAATTGCTATCGTCCTCACACAATAAAATCTTATACTTTTTTTTGTCTTCCATTTGATTAATTTTTCTTTTATACTTTTAAATCTTTTATATAATTGCTATATGATTGCTTCTTTTACTTTTGTTTCTTTGGCTTCTATGTAAAGAAACGATGATTCAATGCCTGGTTCAAAATATTAATTTCCAATCTTTTGTTAAAAACAAGGCGTTTAATGAACCTGTTATAATGTATTGTTAAAATGTTCTATTTTGACTACCTGTACAAAGGTCGCATATTTTACATTTACTTGGATTTTTTTCTCCGAAATAAGCTGCTAAATAACTGCTTCTGCAATCCATATCATGGGCCCAGATATAGTCTGTGAACTGCTTGATGCGTTGTAGAAAGGCCTTTTTTCTAAGCTGATAATTATCAAGATCTATTTTCATAAAGGCAGCTGCCGTTCGATTCCATAAGAATTGCACCACGGGTTGACTCTCTTTTTGCTCAAAGCTTATTTGCCCCACCTGTGCTAAAAACAATAAGTTTTTTTGGACAAATTCAATGTCTCTTTGTAATAAGGAGGCTATTAATTTTTCGTTGATAAACTGAGGACTATCCAAAATGCCTCCATAAGTTCTTAATATTAATTGTAATACAGCGCCTGCATTGGAATTACGCTGCTCAAATTCTTCAATGGTATTTCTATCGGCAATAACTTGAACCAGTGATGGCTTAAAAGAACTTGCTGAAAATTTTACGTGGCCTTCTTGTTCTATCCACTGCAGTGCACTGCGCGCTATCATTTTATCCCATTTGAAAATGCTGCAATAATTTTCAAAGTCAAAAGGAAATTCTTGTTTTTCACCTATACCAATGGGTACTTGAATAAAATCGGCTAAGTCTTGGTAGGCTTTTTTAATAGTATCAATGGGTGGATATTTTTTTTCTTGTACCATTTGCCAGTAATCCCAATCGTTTTGTTGAAAAAGTAAAATAGCTTCAGCGGGCATGCCGTCTCTTCCTGCACGGCCTGCTTCTTGGTAATACTGTTCAATACTATTGGGTAGGTCATAATGTATAACGGCGCGCACATCGGGTTTATTAATACCCATTCCAAAAGCGCTAGTACAAACGACAATACGAATAGTATTGTTCATCCAATTCTCTTGCACTTTTTGTCTTAGGGCATAAGGCATGCCTGCATGGTATTCGCTGGCAGGGTAGCCATAGTCTTGCAATAGTTTTGCTAATTGACTTACATTATTACGCGTACTTCCATAAATAATAATAGTACCCTTAGTATTTTCTAAAATTTTTCGAAGGCTATGTATTTTAGTAGCTACTTTATGAACGCTGTAACTTAGATTAGGTCTTAAAAAAGAACTACTAATAACACTAGCGTTTTTTAATACTAATTGTTTTACAATATCTTCCTGTACTAAGGGAATGGCAGATGCCGTCATAGCTAATATAGGAATAGAAGGAAACATTTTCTTTAATACATCAAGTTTTCGGTAAGAGGGCCTGAAGTCATAACCCCATTGTGAAATACAATGCGCTTCATCAATGGCAAATAAACTAATAGGTAGGGCCTGTAAAAAACTTTGAAAAGATTTCTGTACTAATTTTTCAGGAGAGAGATAAATGAATTGATACTTGCCAGTAACTGCGTCATTTAAAATAGCTTCTTGCTGCTCTGCGTTAATTTCGCCTCCTAAATTTACGGCTGTTAAATTTTTACTCTTTAAATCCTTTACTTGATCTTGCATAAGTGCAATTAAAGGGCTAATGATAACGCAAATGCCCTTTTGATAAATGGTGGGCACTTGAAAACAAAGTGATTTACCAGCGCCTGTGGGTAGTAAGGTGAGTACATCCTTGCCTTCTAAGACCGCTTCTATGACTTCTTCTTGCTGAGGCCTAAATTGAGTATAGCCCCAATACTGTTTTAATATGGCTTG
>JABMML010000100.1 GCA_013205585.1 Chitinophagaceae bacterium
CCTCTCATCAGTCACACAACCTTCACTTGCGTCTTTTACTAGTTGTGCATATTTCCATAAAACACCATTGGTTGCTTTTAAAGCAGGTTGCAGATAGGCAGCTCTTCTTTTTGCAATTATGGCTTCATCTACTTTCAATGTCATTTTTTTTGTAGGTACATTTAATTCAATGATATCATTGTCTTCAACCAGTCCAATGAGTCCTCCTTTATAAGACTCCGGTGTAATATGTCCCACTACAAAGCCATGTGTGCCTCCACTAAAACGTCCATCGGTAATAAGTGCTACCGACTTGCCCAAACCCGCGCCAATAATGGCTGAAGTGGGTTTCAACATTTCAGGCATACCAGGCGCTCCAATAGGTCCTACATTTTTTATAACTACTACATCACCCTTTTTTATTTTTCCTGAATTAATACCCTCTATCAAAGATTGTTCTCCATCAAATACACGGGCTGGTCCTTCAAATACATCTCCTTCCTTTCCAGAAATTTTTGCAACACTTCCACCCGTTGCTAAATTGCCATACATGATTTGTAAATGTCCTGTTGCTTTAATAGGATTTTCTTTAGGATGAATAATATCTTGTTTCGTAAAATCTAAATCGGGAGCGGCAGCTAAATTTTCTGCCATCGTTTTTCCAGTGACTGTTAAACAGTCTCCATGTATCCAACCTTGAGCTAACATATATTTCATCACAGCAGGTACGCCACCATACTGATGTAAGTCTTGCATTAAATATTTTCCCGATGGTTTAAAATCCGCAAGCACTGGAATTTTATCACTAATAGCTTGAAAATCGTCTTGGGTAAAAGATACGCCCACACTCTTCGCCATGGCTATCATATGTATTACTGCATTGGTACTTCCGCCTAATACCATTATTACCGCTACTGCATTTTCAAATGCTTTGCGCGTCATAATATCACGAGGCTTAATATCGCGTTCTAATAATAAACGAATGGCTTTTCCTGCAGCTACACATTCTTTTTGTTTCTCTTCACTGAGTGCAGGATTAGAAGATGAATAAGGTAAACTCATTCCCAATGCTTCAATGGCGGATGCCATGGTATTGGCTGTATACATGCCACCACATGCACCAGCGCCAGGACATGCATGTTGTATAATTCCTTTGAAATCGGCTTCGGTTAATTCACCTGCCATTTTTTGTCCAAGCGCTTCAAAGGCAGATACAATATTTAAGTCTTGTCCATTATAATGACCCGGTGCAATGGTTCCTCCGTAAATCATAATAGAAGGACGGTTTAATCTTCCCATTGCAATTAAAGAACCCGGCATATTTTTATCACAACCTGGTACTGCAATGAGTGCGTCATAATATTGTGCACCACAAACAGTTTCAATACTATCTGCAATCACATCTCTACTCACTAATGAATAACGCATACCAGGGGTACCATTACTCATGCCATCGCTCACACCAATTGTGTGAAAAGTAAGTCCCACTAAATCATTCTCCCAAATACTTTTTTTAATATCGGCAGCCAATGCATTTAAATGCATATTACATGTATTACCATCATAACCCATACTCACCACACCTACCTGCGCTTTTTGTAAATCGGCATCGGTTAATCCAATACCATAAAACATAGCTTGCGCCGCTGGTTGTGTTGGATCAAGTGTGATCGTTTTTGAATATTTATTTAGTTCCATATTTTATGTTCTTTAAAAAACCATTTATAAAATTACGCCTCTTTTATCGTCTAACCTTAAGACGAATGTTTGTTAGATAATGGTGGATTTGTGTAATCTTTCATGATGCACATGCCCTTCACCTGTAACTTGTTTTTCGATATACTCACAAATTAAATCGCCAATAGCTGAAGTACTATAGCTATTTACAGGGTCTATATCTTTTGAAACAAACTTATTGCTCAAACACCAGTCCACAGCGGCTCTTACAATACTTGCTTCTTTTTGCATAGCCAAATGTTCTAATAACATAGCTGCAGATAAGATAGACCCCATTGGGTTGGCAATATCTTTTCCTTTGGCCTGCGGATAAGAACCATGAATAGGTTCAAACAATGCCACCGTATTACCAACCGATGATGAAGGAAGCATGCCTAATGAACCTGCTAATACAGAAGCTTCATCACTTATAATATCTCCAAATAAATTCTCTGTTAATATTACATCAAACTGTGCTGGATTTAAAATAATTTGCATAGCCGCATTGTCTACA
>JABMML010000101.1 GCA_013205585.1 Chitinophagaceae bacterium
GCAATGAACACGCCAAAAAGATATTTGATTACAGCAGCCCTTCCTTATGCAAATGGACTGAAGCATATTGGCCACTTGGCAGGCGCCTATTTGCCAGCAGATATTTATGTTCGCTACCTCAAAGCACAGAAAAGAGATGTGGTTTTTGTTTGTGGAAGCGATGAGCACGGAACGGCTATTCCTATTCAAGCCACTAAGGAAGGTACCACGGCACAAGCCATCATTGATAAATACCATCCCATTATTGAGCAAAATTTTAAAGACCTAGGCATTCAGTTTGATATTTACCACCGTACTAGCGACCCCTTACACCACGAAACCGCTAGTGCATTTTTTAAAGACTTAGAAGCCAAGGGTGATTTAGAAACAAAAACTTCTGAACAATATTTTGATGAAGCTAGTTCTACTTTTTTAGCGGACCGTTACATAAAAGGGACCTGCCCTAATTGTAGCCACCCAGAAGCCTATGGCGACCAATGTGAAAAATGTGGCAAGAGCTTAAGTCCTGAAGAATTAATAAATCCAGTAAGTACTTTAAGTGGACATGCACCTATCAAAAAAGTAACAACGCATTGGTATTTACCTTTAAATAAACACGAAGATTTTTTACGCCAGTGGATATTAAACGATCATGCAAAAGATTGGAGAGCCGCTGTTGTAGGACAATGTAAGAGTTGGATTGAAGGTGGCTTACAACCAAGAGCAGTTACCCGCGATTTAGATTGGGGTGTGAAAGTACCGCTAGCAACTGGCGCTGGAAAAGTTTTATACGTTTGGTTTGACGCGCCTATTGGATATATAAGTGCTACCAAACAATGGGCATTAAATACTGGAAAGGATTGGACCCCTTATTGGAACGATAAAGAAACAAAGCTGGTTCATTTTATTGGTAAAGACAATATCGTTTTCCATTGTATTATTTTTCCAATCATGTTAAAATTACATGGAAATATTTTACCAGAAAATGTACCTGCCAATGAGTTTATGAATTTAGAAGGTGATAAGATGAGTACTTCTAAAGGTTGGAGTATTGAAATGGATGACTTTATAAATAAGTGGATTAAAAAAGATAATGGAGGCAATGGACTAGCCGATAGTCTTCGTTTTTATTTAACTGCCATTGCACCAGAATCGAAGGATAGCGAATTTACTTGGAAGGGATTTCAAGATTCGGTAAACGGAGAGCTAGTAAGCATATTCGCCAATTTTGTAAACAGAACCTGGGTGCTAATGCATAAATTATGCAAAGGGAAAGTACCTGCTATTCATATTGAATTTTTAGATGATGAAGACCAGGCCATTTTAATAAGCGTAAAGGAAAGTAAAGAAAAAATTACTGAATTATTTGAGCAGTATAAATTTAGAGAAGCGCAGTTTGAAGTCATTAATTTAGCGCGCTTAGGAAATCAATACATGCAAAAGAAAGAGCCATGGATACTAGCTAAAAATATGGAGACCGACCCTAGCGCTCAAGCCAAGATTGACAACACGATGCATGCCTGCTTGCAACTATGCGCCAACCTTGCTATTTTAATAAATCCATTTTTACCTTTTACGGCTAAAAAAATGTGCTACATGATGAAAGTAGTGGACAGAATGCTAGAATGGGAAAATGCAGGTGGCTTTAACTTATTAAAAGTAGGCTATAGCTTACGTCCCCCTGAATTATTATTTAGAAAAATAGAAGACGAAGAAATAGAAGCAGAATTAGCTCAATTAAAAAGCAACCTCAACGCTAAAAAAACAACAATGGAAAATAATACGCCAGCCGCAAGCAATTCGGATGCTAATAACAATGGATTGAAACCTGAAATTGTTTTCGATGATTTTGGTAAAATAGATTTACGCGTGGGCACCATCATTGAAGCCAAAAAAGTAGAAAAAGCAGATAAGCTTTTACAATTAGAAGTAGACCTTGGCTCAGAAAAAAGAACCATCTTATCTGGCATTGCCATGCATTTTGATCCAGCAGCTATTGTGGGTAAGCAAGTAGTGGTGGTAGCTAATTTAGCACCGAGAAAAATGCGCGGCATTGAAAGCGAGGGTATGATTTTAACAGCAGAAGATGCCAATGGTAAACTATACTTTGTTCAACCTAGTGAAGCCATTGCCCCTGGCAGTAGAATTTCATAAAGGGTGAGAA
>JABMML010000102.1 GCA_013205585.1 Chitinophagaceae bacterium
CCTGAAAAAATAACGGGCAAAGTAATAAAGTCCTTGTAGACGGTTTTACTAATGGAGTTGGCTACTGCGTGGTCTTTAAAAATCCAGAAGGCTACTGAATTGAATAAGGCTGCCCATAATACTGCTTGAAAAGGTGTTAACACCTTGGTAGAAACCACAGTAGCAATAGAATTGGCTGCGTCATGAAATCCATTGATATAGTCAAATATTAGCGCTAGAGCTATAATGATAATTAATAAAGTCATCTTGAATAAATTAAGGAATAAATTAAGCGTACTTGATAATAATAGATTCAACTACATTGGAAACATCTTCAATTTTATCGGTGGCAATTTCAAGTACTTGATATATTTCTCTTTTCTTAATTACTTCTTTAAAATCGTTCTCTTGTTCAAATAGTCTTTCGATACTCATATCAAAAATATCATCAGCCTGATTTTCAATGCTATTCACTTTAATCATGGCTTCAGTCATTTCCTTAATATTATTCATATTGCGAAGTCCCAAGACCACTTTTTTTGTTTCTAGTGTACCTTGTAAAATTAATTCTGCTAATTTGTGAATACCAGTATCGTTAGGGTTTACTTTATAAAAATTTATTTTTTTAGCAGATGCATAAATATAATCGGCAATATCATCAAGGGAAGATGCTAAATAGTGAATGTCTTCTCTATCAAAAGGAGTAATAAAATTTCTTCCTAATTCAGTAAAAATTGAATGTGTTAAATCGTCATTTTTATGTTCTAGGTTTTCAATCTGTGCTAAAATATTAGCTCTCACATCGGCATCTGGTTCGTTGACCATTTCTTTTAATTTGATGCCCATTTCATGAACATGTTCAGCTACTTCTTCGAATAATTGAAAGAAAACTCTATCCTTTGGTAAGAAAATTTTCATGATTGAATTGAAGTCCATAATAACAATTTTTTGGTTTGAATAATGCTTCACAAAAGTCTCCTTTTGGGCTCAAAAGGGGTTCAGGCCTATATTACCAAATTGTTACCAAATCCATACTAGTTAAAACTAAGGCCCAATAGATAGGGGCTGAAAAAAAGGGAGCTGTTTTCACGGCTCCCTTATAAAATCCATAGCTTTCCCCCAAAAGCTTCTCAAAAGAACTCCATTTGTAGAAATATAATATCCAATTGAGTTACCTATTAAGTTTCGTAATAGGTTATTTCCTATATTTAAGGTAATGAAGAAATTTATAAAATAAGTTATTTACCTAATTTTTAATTGATAATCAATGAAATACGCAAAATCTGTCATATTTACAATTTTTATATTATTAGTCTTTATGTTAAGGGCTAATGCCGCTATCATTCAGCTCCCAGAACAGTTTACAATAACTAATAATCCATTTTTAGATAAGATAACCAGTATAAATGACCTAGAATGCAAGGTTTTTCTATCTAAGCAAAATGAAATGATTCCAATTGAGGGAACCATTTTTAAGATGAATGGGCAGGAGCTGATAAAGACTAAAGAGAGCCTTTACTTATTTATATCGCAAACAGGGGTTATTTATCAATTAGAAGAAAAGGTCAACTCTAGTTATACTTTTCACCGAATTGATAACACAATTAACATTAATTACAATATAGCGAGTAACAATTTTGTTTGGAACAAAAATATTTATAGTTATGGGGGCTATGGTTTTTGGAAATTAAATGGTCATTTAAGGTCTTTTAATTTTTTAGACAGGGAATGGGATATCGCACCCGCTAATAATGAAATCATATCCAATGGGCATAATTGGTTTTCAAAAAATGAAGGTAGAGTATATGTACCTTTTCAATCCATTATCAATGCAGGCATTGTGGGTCCTGAAAGTATGTCAGGTATAAAAAACTATGATAGCTATTACTTAGACCTTACTTCTAAAAAATGGGTAAAATTAGGAACGATGCATGCGAGCGCCAAAAAATTGGTAGAAGAATCTAGCATAACAAATTCATTTTTTGCCATTGACAGCGGGTACATTTATTTATATGAGGATGAAGCTTACTATTTTAATTTCATTGCTAATAAAATATATAAATCTAAAAATTCAGAACTCAATCAGTTTTTTATAAGAAGGGCGAATAGTAAAGATATTTTTTTATACAAAGACTCTATATTTAGTTTTAGTCCAGAGAATCAATCTTATTCTACTAAAAAATTATTATCCCCTTCATTTGAAATATTGAATTTTCCTATTTGGGGGCTTGATAATAATTATTTTTATGTCATTGCCTTCGTTGTTTTTATGTTGACAGTATTTAGTTTTTCTATTTGGCTATTTAATAGAAGTGTTGATAAAAAACTAGAGCAGTCGCAGCTTAAAATTTTAAAGTCTAAATCGGTTAATCAGGCCTTTGTGGGTACTGAGGTGGCTTTAATTTCTTTATTACTAAGAAGCTCTAAACAAAACATGAATGTAGAAATTAATGAAATTAATCATGTGTTGGGTATCAAGGATAAAAATGTGGGGCTACAGAAAAAAGTAAGAAGTGATATGATTAACGCTATTAACGAAAAGTACCAATTTGTTACACAATCTGAATTACAGCTTATAAGTAGTGTGCGCAAGGAAGATGATAAAAGATTTTATGAATACTTTATTTCGGCTACTGAAATAAAATCTATTGAGCGAATTTTAGAGCAAAATTGATTTGTCATAAAATTGTAAAATTACACTACTCTCAGACTAAGTTTTATCTTGAATATAGGTATGTGTGTATTCAAAGTTCGAGCTTTGCGGCTCGATGTCTAAAAAGCCCTTACTATTATTATTTTTTGTTGTCCCTCAATGCTTATGGAGCCAGGCAAAGTTTGTAAAAGATACTTTATTTGCAAATAGCGATAGTGTGGTAGTTACAGCTACCAGAACAGAGCGAAAATTAAACAATCTTACAGTTCCTGTTACCATCATCAATGCAAAAACAATCCAACAAAATGGGTCTTTGCGTTTGACGGATATCTTAAAAGAACAAACTGGCATCAACTTGACAAGTGGTTTTGGTGCAGGTATACAATTACAAGGGCTTAATCCAGACTACACTATTATATTAATCAACGGAGAACCATTGGTTGGACGAACTGCCGGGGTATTGGATTTAAATAGAATAGCGCTTGGAAATATTAAAAAAATTGAAATTGTAAAAGGCCCTTCCTCCAGTTTATATGGTAGCGAAGCCATGGCGGGTGTTATTAATATTATCACCGATGCAACCATGGGTGCGCCGCTGACCATGGGACTCAGGTATGGTACCTACAATACAGTAGACGCCAATCTTGAAACAAAATTACAAACCAGCAATTTTCAATACCAAGGATTTATCAATAGTTATAATACAGATGGATATAGTATTCGTCCCAATAGCAATAGTCGCGTTACCACACCGATTGATCGATATTCAACGACTCAACAAATTAAATGGGATCTATCTAGTAAAACTAATTTTGTCCTGAATACACGTTTTACCAATGAGCAAATTCAAAATGAAATTGCAGTAGCCAATAATGGCATCACTATTTATTC
>JABMML010000103.1 GCA_013205585.1 Chitinophagaceae bacterium
GCTACTATATTGAATTTATGTATAATTAAATTAAATAGTTATGCCAACAATTAAAGATTTATTACTTAATAAAAATAGAAAACTAATTACTGTTTCTAGTGCGGCAAGTATATTTGATGCTTTAAAAATAATGGCTGAATCAAATATTGGATGTTTAATTGTTTTAGAAGGAGATAATTATGTAGGTATGTTTACGGAAAGAGATTATGCCCGAAAAATAGTATTAGCGGGTCGATCTTCAGATACAACCAACGTCAATGAAATTATGATTTCAGATATACCCATTTTAAATATTAATGATACTATCGAGTTATGTAGTAAAATAATGACTGAAAATACGTTAAGGTATTTGCCTGTTTTTGAAAATAACAAATTGGTTAATCTTATTAGTCAAGGTGATATTATTAAATATACGATAGACTCTCAAAAGTCACTTATTGAACATTTACAGAATTACATGAATTTGAAATAATTTATTATAATAATCGAATATTGAAATGGCTAAATGGATAATTTCATTAAAGAATATTTTTAAATTAATTCCGAAAAGCTGGATTATGGATGCAAATGTATTTACTAAGGTTGAACTTATTGTTGAAATAAGTTTTGAAACATTTGGTCAGGTTCAATACAAAGATGAAAATGGCAGACCCTGGATTAAAGAATTTAGCGGATCAAAATGGGTGAAGGAACTGTATTTTAGAGAACTTGGAGAGGTTAGTTTTAGTGTTTTTGTTAATAATCAATATCTAAAGGAAGGAAGACATTTAAAATTAATAAAGAAAATAAATAATGAAATTATAGATCAAGCTGAATTTCAATTAAGTGGCGATAAATTATTTGAAGGGTGGTTTAAACTGGGTTAGTAAAGTACCCGAAATAAAGGGGTCTCATAGATGTTAGACCAAGCGGGGAATGTTTCAACATTCCCTTTTTTATTCTCTGTGTCATGAAAACACCCTCTCATCTCTTTCTCGCTAAATGTAAATCAATTACTTATGTTAAATCATTGGTTCTTTACTATTGTTTAAGTTAAAAGACAGTTGGCTAAAAAACATTTTAGTCTAAATCCACTAAGCATGTATGAAATGAATGATCTTTCTACTTTTTATAGCATAAGTTTTAGATGTAACATATTATAAGAATTGTGTAACTTTACATTCCTATGAAAGATTTTTCGTTCATCACCAACTCCCATCCGGCGTATATCGAAAACTTATACAACGATTTTATTAAAGATCCACTATTGGTAGATCCAGATTTTCAGAAATTTTTCGAAGGATTTGATTTTGCTATTAATAGGGGTTCTATGAAAACCAATGTTAACCAATCTGTTAAAATAGATTGGATGAAGGAAATAAAAGTATACCGACTCATTCTAGGCTATCGAAATAAAGGCCATTTGTTGGCCATAACCAATCCAATTAGAACTAGAAAAGACCGGAGTGTAAACCTGGATTTATTTTTTTTTGATCTAACGGATGCCGATTTAGAAACAGTGTATCAAGCTGGTAATTTAGTTGGACTAGGTGCAGTTCCCCTAAAAGACATTCTGGCTCATCTACAAAAATGCTATGCTAATCATGTGGGCATAGAATTTAAATATATTGGCGACCAGAAGAAAATTGAATGGTTTACGAATGAAATGGAAAAGAATTTTGCCAATCCCCTTTCATTACTAAAGCAAAAGCGCATCGTTGAAAAACTCAATCAAGGAGTGATGTTTGAAAAGTTTTTACATACCAAATATATTGGTCAAAAAAGATTTTCTTTAGAGTGAGGCGAAACCACCATTGCAGCCTTGGATGCAATTATTAATACTGCCGGTAATCATCAAGTTCAAGAAGTGGTTATTGGAATGGCGCACCGTGGTAGATTAAATATACTCGCTAACATTATGGGTAAAACCTATGAACAAATATTCAGTGAGTTTGAGGGAACGGCAACTGTCGATCAAACTATGGGCAGTGGCGACGTTAAATATCATATGGGCTATGGTAGTGATGTGCAAACGCTTGATGGCAAGGAAGTGCATCTAAAATTAATGCCTAACCCATCACACTTGGAAGCAGTTGATCCAGTGGTTGTTGGTTTCGCTAGAGCTAAAGCAGATGTTTTATATGAAAGTGATTTTGATAAAATATTACCTATTTTAATTCATGGTGATGCCTCAATTGCTGGTCAAGGTATTGTTTATGAAGTATTACAAATGAGTAATCTTCGCGGATATTATACTGGCGGTACAATCCATTTTGTGATTAATAACCAGATTGGATTTACAACAGATTTCGATGATGCAAGAAGTGCAGATTATTGTACTTCAGTTGCAGCAATGGTCAAGGCGCCTGTTTTACACGTAAATGGTGACGATGCAGAAGCGGTAGTGAAATGTGCAGAGATTGCAGTCCGTTTCAGGCAAGAGTTCAATAGCGATATTTTTATTGATATGGTTTGTTATAGAAAACATGGCCATAACGAAGGAGATGATCCGAAATATACGCAGCCTCAATTATATGCACTGATTGATAAACATCAAAATCCAAGAGAGATATATACTCGGCATTTGTTGAATAATGGAGAAGGTGATGCTAAGGAGTTGGCAAAGTCAATGGAAAAAAAGTTTTGGGAAGATTTACAAGAAAGACTAGAGGAGATCAAACAACATCCGCTTCCTTATAAATACCAACCTCCTGAATTAGAATGGAAAAGTTTACGCAAGGCAACAGAAGCAGACTTCGAACAATCACCCGTCACCGCAGTGAGTGAATTGGAATTGAGAAGTATGTTTCAAAAATTAATGCAATGGCCTGAAAATTTTAAGCCATTGAAAAAAGTTGAAAAACTTTTAAAAGAAAAGTGTAAGCTATTAGAAGATGAAAATAAAATTGATTGGGCTACAGGAGAATTATTGGCTTATTCCTCTTTATTGATACAGCATAATTTGGTGAGGCTGAGTGGACAAGATGTACAGCGTGGCACCTTCTCTCATCGTCATGCTTTACTTAGAGATGAGCAGACCAATAAAGGATACAATCGCTTAAATCATTTTCAAGAAAGTCAAGAGAAGTTTAAAATTTATAATTCATTGTTAAGTGAATATGGTGTCTTAGGTTTTGAATATGGCTATGCCATGGCTAACCCAGCTGCATTAGTTATTTGGGAAGCTCAATTTGGAGATTTTTCAAATGGTGCACAAACTGTGATCGATCAGTTTATTGTTGCGGGTGAACAAAAATGGCAGCGTATGAATGGAATCGTAATGTTACTACCACACGGCTATGAAGGTCAGGGGCCGGAACATAGTAGTGCAAGAATGGAGCGCTATTTACAAATGTGTGCCGAGTTAAATCTGGTGATTACCAATATTACAACATCTGCAAACTTATTTCACGCACTCAGAAGACAATTGGCTTGGCAGTTTAGAAAACCTTTGATCAATTTTGCTCCAAAAGCAAATCTTCGTTATCCAGGAAGTTATAGTAAAATAGATGATTTCACGAATGGGGGATTTAAAGAATTGATCGACGATCATTTTGTACAAGTTGCTACACAAGTAAAAAAAGTATTGATTTGCTCAGGTAAAATTTATTTTGAATTAGCTGAGAAACAATTAAAAGATAACCGACAGGATATAGCTATTATTCGATTAGAGCAAATCTATCCATTACCCTATAAACAACTGGATGGCTTGTATGGCAAATACGATAAAGCCAATTGGTTCTGGGTACAAGAAGAACCTTTGAATATGGGAGCTGCATCGTTCTTACAAATGAATCTTAAAACAATTAAACACAGAGTCATTAGCAGAAACGCAAGTGCATCAACAGCTACAGGGTATGTAAAAGTACATGCAAAAGAACAAGCTGAAATTATTACGCTGGCATTTAGTATCTAAATTTTATTAAATAATTAGAAATATCAATACTTTATGATTGAAATTAAAGTTCCCACAGTTGGTGAATCTATTACAGAAGTTACATTGTTAAAATGGACCAGAGAAGAGGGTGCATATGTGGAACGTGATGAAGTAATTGCTGAGTTAGAAAGCGAAAAAGCAACATTCGAAGTAAATACAGAAAAAGCGGGTACACTATTCAGACTTGCTGCAGAGGGTGATACCATTTTAATAGGCTCTATTTTGGCAAAGATTGATGAAACAGCTGTGAAGCCAAAGCGTGAAACAGTTGTTACTCTTGAACAGAAAGAAGAAAAAGTAGAGCCAATTTCCACTAATCAATCTCTAGGCACTTCAGTGCCGAACCAAATTAAAGCAAGCCCTGTGGCAACTGCCATTATTGCTGACAAGAAAGTAGATGTTGCAAGCATTACTGTATCTGGATTTGGTGGTAAAATTATGAAGAATGATGTACTCGAAGCCTTGAACCACCCAGGCAAGAAAGCATTTGCCAATAATGAAATATTTAGTAGAAATACTAGGCAAGAAAAAATGAGCAACCTACGTAAAACTATTAGTAAGCGACTTGTGGAATCAAAAAATACGACAGCCATGCTAACTACTTTTAACGAAGTAGATATGACGCGTATCATGGAGACCAGAAAACAATTCAAAGATAAATTCAAAGAGCAGCATAGTGTAAATTTAGGTTTGATGAGCTTCTTTATAAAAGCCACTTCCATTGCACTAGGTGAATGGCCAACCGTAAATGCATATATCGACGGCGATCAGATTTTATTTCATGATTATGCAGACATTAGTATTGCAGTTAGTACAACAAGAGGTTTAACTGTTCCTGTTATCAGAAATGTTGAAAGTTTATCTATGGCCGAAGTAGAGAAAGCTGTTTTAGTATTAGCTGGTAAAGCAAGAGACAGCAAACTAACTACGGAAGATCTGCAAGGGGGGACATTTACTGTAACTAATGGAGGTATATTTGGTAGTTTAATGAGTACGCCAATCATAAATATTCCTCAGAGTGCGATTTTAGGGATGCACAAAATTCAGGATCGCCCAATGGCGATAAATGGACAAATTGTTGTTCGACCAATGATGTATCTGGCATTAAGTTATGATCATCGAATTATTGATGGTAGTGAAAGCGTCAGCTTCTTGGTGCGTGTAAAAGAATTATTAGAGAATCCGGAATTATTATTAATTGGAAAGGATCCGCTTAAGACTTTATTAGAATTATAAGTTTTGGTAGTTGCCAAATAAGTCCACTTTTAAAACGTACTATTTTTGGGGGAGCCTATAAAACTACACTATATATTTAATCTATTTCGCCCTAATGAATAATATTTCTATATAAAATAAGATGGAGTTTCAATTATTTGGTATAGACTAGTGAAAAAATTCATAGCTTCACTTATAAAATTTAGCGACAATGATAAGTACATTAATTTATTTAGGTGTTGTATTACTAATTGTTTTTTCAGGACTAGTAACTGTAAATCA
>JABMML010000011.1 GCA_013205585.1 Chitinophagaceae bacterium
CCGGCTTCTAATAATAAGTCTTGATATTGGTTGATTAGTTTAGGCAAGTGTAATATTATTGTTTAAAATCTTGTAGTTTACATATTAGGTTTCTAAGGGGTATGTTAAGTCTAATCTTTATTTTAATAATTGTTCAGTTTTACTTTAGAGTATTGCTGTAAAATTGAAACATATTGAGCAGAAACCAAAATCAATCTATAATTAAGCAAAACCAAAACCTCTTCTTTGTTTGATTCCTTTGTACCTTTGTAGCCTAAAACAAAGCCGTGGATTTGAACGATCATAAATCAAAAAAAGTAGCTAATTGGCTATTAGTAGGGGTTATCATGACGATTATCCAAATTGCACTTGGAGGCATTACGCGTTTAACCGGTAGCGGCCTTTCTATTACAGAGTGGGAAGTGGTCACGGGGACCTTGCCACCCATGTCTGATGCCGCTTGGCAAACATTATTTACAAAGTATAAAACAACGCCTCAGTTTCAATTACTCAATTTTGAATTTACTATTGATAATTTTAAGTTCATCTTTTTTTGGGAATGGTTTCACCGCTTATGGGCCCGCATTATTGGTTTAGTATTTGCTTTTGGTTTTATTTATTTTTTATTGAAAAAATATTTTCAACCAAAGATGATCAAACCTTTACTCGTTTTATTTTTATTAGGCGCCATGCAAGGAGCCATTGGTTGGATTATGGTGGCCAGTGGTTTAGAAGGAGATGCAGTGTATGTAAAGCCAACGCGCTTAGCCCTTCATTTTATTTTTGCTATGGGCTTACTTACCTATACTTATTGGTTTGCTTTATCGCTAACAGTGCAACCTATTCGTAGAAATACGGGTAACCAAGATGCCAGTAATAAAATTAGCATCATTCGAAATTTTGCTTGGGTTATTTTACTTATTTTATTTTTTCAATTAATCTATGGAGCTTTAATGGCAGGCCATAAAGCGGCCAATGTAGCAAGCACCTGGCCTACTATTAATGGAGAGTGGCTACCAGCTAGTATTTGGGGCAAGGATAGTTTTTTTATCAATGCTATTAACAATACTATTTGGGTTCATTTTATACATAGAGGCCTGGCTTATATATTGTTAGTGCTTCTATTGGTTTGGACCCTGCGTTTATTAAAATTACAAGGCAATCCATTTTGGGTGCGTGCTAGAATTGCGCCAGCGATATTAGTGTTTATACAAGTTCTTTTAGGTATTTTTACAGTGTTAGCAAGCGCGCATATTGTGCCTGGTGTTTGGGGCGGTTTTGAATGGTTAGCGCAATTGCACCAATTGGTGGGTATGCTATTATTATTATCGGTTATTAATATTTTATACGCCACTAAATAACTAATAGAGTATTAATAATACTCATTCAACTTATTCCTTTATGCAAAATGATATTGCTTCTATACGCCGCGATTATCAAATGGCTTCCTTAGATGAAGCAGCTAGTTCCGCAAATCCAATGGATCAGTTCACAAATTGGTGGGAAGAGGCTACTACTAGTAATATTGACGAAGTAAATGCTTTTGTACTTTCTACTATTGATGCTAACCGCGCTCCTGCGTCGCGCGTAGTACTTCTCAAAGGCTATACACTCGATGGTTTTATTTTCTATACCAATTATGATAGCAATAAAGGAAAAGAGATTGCAGCCAATCCTATTGTTGCCATGAATTTTTTTTGGAAAGAATTGGAACGTCAAGTGCGTATCACAGGTACGATTAAAAAAATAAGTGCAGAAGAATCTGCCGAATATTTTCATTCACGCCCCTTGGGAAGTCAAGTAGGGGCCTGGGCTTCACCACAAAGTCAGGTAATTCCGAATAGAGATTTTCTTGAAAAAAACTTTACTGAGCAAACAGAAAAATATAAAGAAGGTAATGTGCCCCTGCCTCCAAATTGGGGCGGGTATATGGTGTATCCAACGCAGGTTGAATTTTGGCAAGGCCGCAGTTCGCGCCTGCACGATCGTATTCGTTATAGTTTTGAAAACAATCAATGGACGAAACAAAGATTAGCCCCGTAGTTAAATCTAAGAACTTAAGAAAAACTAATTCAAAGTTTAATACAAAAAAGAGTCCCGAATTTCGGGACTCTTTTTTAAAATCATTAGAGGAAAAAAATAAAAATAAATAAATTTTTACAAATTTGTTTTTATTTACTTTTTACGCGCTAATACTTTCTTCGCTGCTTCTACAATATTCGGTGTATCTAATCCGTACTTCGCTAATAATTGATTTGGTGTGCCACTTTCTCCAAATGTATCCTTGGTACCCACATATTCAATTGGAATAGGGCAATGTGTAGCCGCAACTTGAGCAATGCAATCGCCCATACCACCAATAATATTATGCTCTTCACAAGTTACCGCGCAACCTGTTTTTGAAATACTTGCAACAATGGCTTCAACATCTAATGGTTTAATAGTATGTATATTAATTACTTCAACACTTACACCAGTAGCTTCTAAAATTTTACCCGCTTCAATAGCCTTCCATACTAAGTGACCGCAAGCAAATAAACTAATGTCTTTGCCATCACTTAATTTTTGTGCCTTACCAATAATAAAATCAGATCCATTTTCTTTGGTAAAATTTGGCCATTTTGGTCTTCCAAAACGTAAGTATACCGGACCATGATAGTTAGCAATAGCCTTAGTCGCAGCCTTGGTTTGATTAAAATCGCAAGGCACGACAACCGTCATGCCTGGTAACATTTTCATGAGTCCTATATCTTCTAAAATTTGATGCGTTGCACCATCTTCTCCTAAAGTTAAACCTGCATGCGATGCACAAATTTTTACATTCTTATCTGAGTAAGCAACACTTTGTCTAATTTGATCATACACTCTTCCTGTACTAAAATTGGCAAAAGTAGTAGTGTAAGGAATTTTTCCTCCAATAGTTAAACCCGCTGCCATACTAATCATATTGGCTTCCGCAATTCCTACTTCAATAAAACGATCAGGAAATTCTTTGATAAAGGGGCCTAATTTAAATGAACCTGCTAAGTCGGCAGTTAATACCAATACTTCACTATTCTCTTTAGCCAACTCATGAATACCTTCGCCAAATCCTGCTCTGGTTTCTTTTTCATTTAAGGCTACGATATCTTTTACGTTCATACTATTTAGTTTTCTTGAATTTATTTTATAAAGTTCGATGTATTGAATGAACTAATTTTCAAAAGTGGAATAAAAATACGGTGTCTTGGCTGCAAACTCAGCGCTACAAGTATCTACCATTTTGTATACTCTTGTTATGCCCCAAGCCTTTCTTTTTTCATACACCGCATC
>JABMML010000104.1 GCA_013205585.1 Chitinophagaceae bacterium
CCACCTTGGACATCTATTAGAGAATTAGAATACGCCAGTCTTCAATTAGAAAGAGACGATATTGTAAACGATCCGGAATATGCGCAGTGGTTGAATTTATTACTTTATCCAGGCGCTTCATTGGGAGGTGCTAGACCTAAGGCAAGCGTTACTGATGAAAAAGGTAATCTTTGGATTGCTAAATTTCCAAGTGCCAAAGATGAGAAGGATGCTGGGGCATGGGAGATGGTGTTAAATCAATTAGCTGCTAATTGTGGGATTGAAGTACCCGAAGCGAAAATTCAGCAATTCTCAAGTAAGCAGCATACATTCCTGACCAAAAGGTTTGATCGTATACAACAGCAAAGAATTCATTTTGCATCTGCGATGACTTTGTTGGGATTACAAGATGGTGTAGATTATAAGGATAATATTAGTTACTTAAATTTAGCAGAATTCATAATACAGCAAAGTGCATCAGCTAAAGAAGACTTGGAACAATTATGGCGTAGAATTTTGTTTAATATTTTAGTTTCAAATACAGATGATCATTTACGTAATCATGGATTTGTACTAACTAATCAAGGTTGGAGATTATCGCCAGCGTATGATATGAATCCGAATGAGATGGGCAACGGATTAACGCTAAATATTTCAGAAAATAGTAACGAACTAGATATATCAGTGGTTATGAACACAGCCAGTTATTATCAAATAAAAGTAGATACTTCGAATAAAATTCTAGATGAGATGATACAAGAAATTGCAAATTGGCGCATTATTGCAAAGAAATTTGGGATCAGTAATAGCGAAATTGAATTAACAAAGCGCGCATTTAGGTTGGTGAAATAAAGGTATTTTTGATACGAACTATAATCATCTAATCCATTGGAATTTTAATCCAATTTTTCTTAAGTTTTTTATTTAAATTTGAATTACCCCCCAAAGGCTAACTTAAAACTTCAACAATGAAAAAAGTTCTATGGGCCTTGGGCTTATTTATCTTCTTGCTATCTATAGCGGCTTGTCAAAAAACCGAAACTGCTGTTACAACGCCGACCCAAGTTATTCCACCTTCAAATATTACACCAGTAGTTACTGGGCCTGTGGTATATCCCGTTAATACATTGGACTCATTCTCTGCCATCAATAAAACAACTTCTTGGTACACTACCACAAGAGCAATGACAAGCTTATTTGATGTGAATGCAAGTAGGTATTGGGGTTTTGAGCTAGTAAGTGGCGGCAGTTTAATACCCTATAATACAACAACAACTAGTAGTTGGAATGCATCAAAAAGTTATTATTGGAACGACTTAGGTACTTATCTATACACCGACTTTACCGGCGATGGCAATAAAGACTTATGGGCCTATTATTGGAAAAATCCCTGGCCCACCAATGCCACAGGTTTGCATTTATTTTCTGAATATGAAACAAGCCCAAATAGTTATGATTTACAAGTAGGGTTAACTCAAGTTAGAAAATGTGTTGTATCAGATATGGATAATGATAAAAAACCTGATATTATGTTATTTTCATCCGGTTATGATGGAATGCCTTTTCCCGGAGATTCATTAGCAATATTTTACCCTAAGGATATTAAGTATCAGTTTTTAGGACAGGACATTGGGTACTATCATGGAGGCGCAACGGGAGATATTAATAATGATGGACTAATAGATATTGTTGCTTACTCAGGTGGCAGTGCCGTGATACCTGTGCATCCAACTAGTTACCTTAATAAAGGAAATCGCAGTTTTGAATTAAATAAACAAGTATTTAAAAATTTTAATCAAGGACCCGATAATTATTATACAGTTGAACTTTTTGATATTAACAAGGACGGTAATTTAGATTTGTTTTTAGGTTCCTCTAAAACATTAAGAGTAATTCCAAGTACCAACGGTATTTTTGATAGAGCTAAAGCCATTAATTTCCAAGTAGATTCTAATTTAGAATTAATGGATATTGCTTTTTTAGATTTTGACTTTGATGGCAAAATTGACGTCTTAACCATGAGCAATAAAGAGGGTTACAATGGTTATGGCTTAAGATTATACTTAAATAAAGACAACGGTTTTATAGAAAGTACTAAAAACTATTTTGATGTAACAGATGAAATAGGCAAAGGCGCATGGATAAAGTGGATTCGATTATTTGATTATGATAAAGACGGGGATATAGATGTAGTAGGGGACGGATTATTTGGAGCATTAAATGGTAGCAGGGGTAGTAGGATATTTTGGAAAAATGAATCAGGTAAGTTTAAGCATGTAAGACTTTGATGTTTTAATGCTAGCGTATCATAATCACCCTCTTATTTTTACCTTCTTGATTTACTTCCCCTGCTTTACTAATTCCCCCGGGCTCAATAACCTTGTATGATCCAATAGCTCAATAAGTGCCATGGTTTTTTCTGTTTTCATATTGCTTATACCATTAATTATGGTATAAGAGTCCTTTAATAAATAAAACACATTGGTGCTGAGATTAATTGTTTTATTGTTTTTGTATAAAGAAGGTAATATTTGGTTTTGATAAAAATTTTCAATTTCATTTAAAGCATTTACATATACTTGA
>JABMML010000105.1 GCA_013205585.1 Chitinophagaceae bacterium
ACCGAGGAGCTAGCTTATGAGAGAGCTGCATTGGATAGAATGAATAAAGGAAAAGAATTTGGTGAAACTGCTAAGATTATGATTGATGCTTTTGAAAAATTATAATTTTTAGGGATGGCTGGCTCATTTCATTCGCCGTCATCCTAAATGGGCTCCTTAACCAAAGCCTCTCATTTGCATGAGAGGCTTTGTAGCCACCTTAGGAGCCAGTTTGGAGGAATTTGCTGGGGATGTCAGGGCAATTTTAAGCTATCACTATCGCTTTCTCCAATTAGCTTCTAACCCTATAAAATCTTCTAAATGATATACAGCATCAGAATACGTAAACAAGATAGTTCTATCATCTACAATAGCATGTTTCTTTCTTTTGTCAACACTCAATTTTTGTAAATCTGGGAAATACTTTAATGGAGAAATGATCATTCTGCCATCCTCCATTTTGAGGGTAATTTTTCCGGGCAAATCGAACAAAACTTTCTCAATGCACATAGTTTTATTTGTTAAAGTAGAAGCCATGATTATTTTATTTTAATTTGTATCAAAAATGAATATTTAATTCAAGTTTAGCTTCAAGTCCAATTTCGACCAGTCTTTGTAAATTAGATAAACGTATTTCTTTAATATCGTTTTCGATTTTTGAAATATAGGACTTTGTAGTACCTAATTTTAAAGCAAGCGCTTCTTGCGTCAAGCCCTTTCTCAGCCTAGCTTCTTGAAGCATAGCCCCAAGCTTAAAGTTTTCATATCCTTTTTCAAAAGAGTCTCTTTTTTTAGTCCCAATTACGCCATAATGATTCTCAATAAATTGATCCAGGGAAATGGTATTATTTTTCGTTTTCATAATTTAATTTTATTTGAATCCAAATGCTAAATTAATTAAAGTTGTCCGAAGGTGCAACTAATTTTAATACAAAATTAAACTGTTCGGAATTCCCGAATAGTTCAAAAGGTCAAGGTTTATTAATAAATTGAACTATCAAGGAATCCTTGACAGTTGGAAGTTTAAAATTCTTCATTAGTTTCTTATAATTCAGTTTTCATCTTGTTTGACACCTACTTTTAAGATATAAGTCAGAAAACGCATATTTCGACTCATTTTTCGATACAAAACTATAATTTAGTTTATAAATTTATATATTTAGGTAGTAATACTACTTAAATTACAAAAAATATTGACAATATCATTATTTTAGTTTAAATTTATCAATAAAATAGTAGTATGCTTACTGAAAATAGAACAAAAATAAACAAATTGTTGTCAACAATCCCTCAGGATGTTGTGTTACAATCTTCATGGCTAATAAATGAGGGATACAGCCTTGACTTACAAAAATATTATCGAAACAGTGGATGGTTAAAGGCCTTGGGAAATGGCGCTATGTATCGTAGTAAGAACCAGCCGGGTTATGAAGGTGGTGTTTATGCTTTACAAAAGCAATCAGGACTTTCAGTGCATCCTGGAGGTAGAACTGCACTTGCACTTCAAGGTAAAGCACATTATATAGAATTGAACACTGCTCAAATATGGTTATTTGGTGGTGAAAAAGAAAGACTACCCACTTGGTTTAGAAAGCATAAATGGAATCAAAATATAAATTATAAAGCAAGTTCTTTTTTACCAAAGGAATTAGGTTTGACTGAATTCTCATTATCTAACTTTTCAATAAAAGTCTCGAGCCCAGCAAGGGCAATAATGGAGTGTTTATATTTAGCTCCTGAAAAATTTGATATCGTTGAATGCTATGAACTAATGGAAAACCTAAATGATCTTCGTCCCGCAATAGTGCAAGAATTGTTAGAAGCCTGTACATCCATAAAAGTAAAAAGGCTATTTTTATTTATGGCAGAGAAATTAAATCATAGTTGGTATAAACATTTAAATATCTCTAAAGTTGATTTAGGGAAAGGTAAAAGAAGTCTTGTGAAGGATGGCGTATATATATCAAAATATCAAATAACAGTGCCTAAAAAGCTAGTAAGAAATGAGCAATAATAATTATCATAAACAAGTAGCTTTATTAATTAAAGTTATTCCTGAAATTGCTTTAGAACCTAGGTTTGCGCTACATGGAGGTACTGCAATTAATTTATTTGATAGAGATATGCCAAGACTTTCGGTAGATATTGACCTTACATATATTCCAATAGAGGATAGAGAAACTTCGTTTACTAATATTTCAGTAACGTTAACTAATATAAAATCTAGCATTGAAAAAAGATTACAAGGAAGTAGAGTAGAACATAAAGTTGAACTGCATAAATTATTAGTATCCCATAATGATGCAATGATTAAAATTGAAGTAAGTCAAATTGTTAGAGGTATTCTCGATACAGTTACAGAAAAGATACTTTGTAAAAAAGCCCAAGAAAAATTTGACACTTTTTGTTCAATAAATGTTGTTCCTAAGGGACAATTATATGGGGGAAAAGTTTGTGCTGCTATGGATAGACAACACCCTCGTGATATTTTTGATGTAAAACAGTTACTGCAAAGGGAGGGATTTACTCAGGAGATTAAAGAAGGTTTTCTTTTTAGATTACTTAGTTCTGATCGTTCAATACAAGATGTATTATTTCCAAATTTACAAGACCAACGATTGGCGATGACTAATCAGTTTACTGGCATGTCCGAGGAGCAGTTTACTTATGAGGAATATGAATTTGTAAGAGAGACGATGGTTAAAACTGTGCAAGCATCAATAACAGAGGCGGATAAATTATTTATCCTTGGCTTTAAAGATGTTATTCCCGATTGGTCAATCTATAATTTTGAGAAATACCCTTCTATCAAATGGAAGCTGCAAAATTTGGAGAAAATAAAGGCTTCTAATCCGGCAAAGCACAAAGAATTATATATTTTATTGAAGAGTAAGCTGGATTCTATTTGATGAAAACGGGACTGCCAATGCTGCGCATTGTCTTCCTCGGTGGGCTCCTTACCCAAAGCCTTTCAAACAAAGTAAAATAAGGAATATCTTATTTTACTTTCATGGCTTAAAGTAAAATATAACTAGTTTATCTTAGAAAAAAAACATTTAGTGTGTCCTCGGGACTGTCGGCTTCACTTCGTTTCGCCGACTTAATCGGTTAAAGCAAACGGGACTGCCGTTTTCGCTTTGCTCAAACGTCATCCCAGAGGGGCTCCTTACCCAAAGCCTTTCAAACAAACGCGAAGCGTTTGTTTGGCTTTTTTAATGCTCCCCAACTCTCGAAAGCGAGCTTTCGTCGTTGTGTCGCATTAAAAAAGCCTCTCACTTTGTGAGAGGCTTTGTAGAGCGTACGGGATTCGAACCCGTATTACCTCCGTGAAAGGGAGGTGACCTAACCCTTAGTCGAACGCTCCATGTTCACTATGTTATTAGGGTCGCAAAAATAGGTCGCAAACGCTTTACTGCCAAAAGTTTTTGGCTTTTTTAGTGAATATCAATGCCCTAGCGGGTTTTAATTCTACCCAAGCCAATAGCTGAAATCGTAGTAGGCATCCACAAATACGATCAATTGTTTGTATAAATCCTTGATTTTGTTCATTTCTTATTAGTTATTTGCCCCATATTTTTTAAAAAGATGGTACCTTCGCATTTCCTATTGAAAATAAAAATTAATACAATGAGTTCAGTTAAAGTTGCAATCAATGGTTTTGGCCGAATTGGTCGTTTGGTTTTCCGCCAAATTTATAACATGGAAGGTATTGAGGTAGTGGCTATCAATGACCTTACTTCTCCAGCAGTTTTGGCACATTTATTAAAGTATGATAGTGCACAAGGTCGTTTTGAGGCTGAAGTAAAATCAACTGAAGATGCTGTAGTCGTAAACGGACATGCCGTAAAAATATATGCACAACGCGATCCTTCTCAAATTCCTTGGGGCGCGCACAATGTAGATGTCGTAATTGAATCAACTGGTTTTTTCACCGATAAAGAAAAAGCAGAATTACATATTAAAGCAGGTGCTAAGAGAGTAGTTATTTCTGCTCCAGCCACTGGCGATATGAAAACAGTAGTATTTAATACCAACCACGAAATTTTAGATGGTACTGAAACAGTTATCTCTGGTGCATCTTGTACTACGAACTGTTTAGCACCTATGGCTAAAGTATTAGAAGATAAATTCGGTATTCTTACAGGATTAATGTTAACAGTACACGCTTATACCAACGATCAAAACACTTTAGATGGTCCGCATCCTAAAGGTGATTTACGTCGTGCGCGTGCTGCTGCCGGAAACATTGTACCTAACAGTACAGGTGCTGCAAAAGCCATTGGTTTAGTATTACCTTCTTTAAAAGGAAAATTAGACGGATCTGCACAACGCGTTCCAACTATAACAGGTTCTTTAACAGAATTAACCACTATTTTATCTAAGAAAGTAACAGTTGAAGAAGTAAACGCAGCCATGAAAGCAGCGGCCAATGAATCTTTTGGTTATACAGAAGATGAAATTGTAAGCTCTGATATCATTGGAATTACTTATGGTTCATTATTTGATGCAACTCAAACTAAAGTAATGACACAGGGTGATGTGCAAATGGTGAAAACCGTGAGCTGGTATGATAATGAAATGAGCTATGTAAGCCAGTTGGTGCGCACAGTGAAGTATTTCGCAAGTAAAATAAAATAAGATTTTTTTATACAATGCCTCCGATTTTTCGGGGGCATTTTTAATTTAGTTCCAATAGTAGTAAATTACAAAGCAATAAATAATAGTATGAGTTTATTCAATAATTTTTCGTTCGCAGGCAAGAAGGCCTTAATTAGAGTTGATTTTAATGTGCCTTTAAACGACGCCTTTGAAATTACCGACGACAATCGTATGCGCGCCACCATTCCTACCATTACAAAAATATTGAAGGATGGCGGTAGTGTTATATTAATGAGTCATTTAGGTCGTCCTAAGGAAGGTCCTACTGAAAAATATTCTTTAAAGCATATCGTAAAACATTTATCTGAATTATTAGGTGGAACAAATCTGCAGTTTGCCAATGATTGCATTGGTGCAGAAGCAACAGATAAAGCAGCGGCTTTAAAAGTAGGCGAAATATTATTATTAGAGAATTTGCGTTTTTATAAAGAAGAAGAAAAAGGAGATATAGCCTTTGCAGAAAAATTATCAAAACTAGGAGATGTATATGTGAATGATGCATTTGGAACCGCACACCGTGCGCACGCATCAACTGCTATTATTGCACAATTCTTTTCAAAAGAAAATAGAACATTTGGACTTGTAATGGAAGGAGAAGTAATGAGCGCGGAAAAAGTAATGCATGCTGCACAAAAACCATTTACAGCCATTATTGGTGGAGCAAAAGTTTCTGATAAAATTTTAATTATTGAAAATTTATTAGAGCGCGCTACTGATATTATTATTGGTGGAGGAATGGCGTATACATTTTTTAAAGCACAGGGTGGAAAAATTGGAAAGTCAATTCATGAAGACGACCGTATGCCACTGGCTTTAGAAATTTTAGCCAAAGCCAAAGCCAAAGGAGTTAATATTCACTTACCAGTAGATAATGTGGTGGCCGATGATTTTAGCAATACCGCCAATACACAAACTTGCGCGAGTGGTGAAATCCCAGATGGTTGGGAAGGGTTGGATGTAGGAGAAAAATCGAGAGAAATATTTGCAAAAGTAATTTTAGCAAGTAAAACAATATTATGGAATGGTCCGATGGGCGTTTTTGAAATGGAAAATTTTCAAGCTGGTACCAAGGCTATTGCAGTGGCTGTGGCAGAAGCTACTCAGAAAGGGGCATTCAGTTTGGTAGGGGGTGGCGACAGTGTGTCAGCCGTTAATCAGTTTGGTTTTAATGACAAAGTAAGTTATGTAAGCACCGGTGGTGGAGCCATGTTAGAATATTTTGAAGGCAAAACACTTCCAGGAATAGCAGCTATTCAAGGTTAAATGGTTGGTAAACATAGAATTAAGCCTAAGAACTTGTTAAATTAATCCCTTCAGCCTTGCTGGGGGGATTTTTTTGTCATGTAATTCCGTCATACACAAAGTTTGGCATCTGCTTTGCATTATCTTTATAAACAAATACAAAACTATGTTACGCAAAAATTTAGGTTTATTTATTTTCTTAGGAGTCATTGTTATCTTATTTGGAATGGGATGCAGTGGTTATAACGGATTAGTAAACCAAGACGAAAATGTAAACCAAACTTGGAACAATGTTCAAAGTGACTATCAACGTAGAGCCGACTTAATACCTAATTTAGTGGCCTCTGTTAAAGGAGAAGCTAACTTCGAACAAACTACTTTACAAAATGTAATTGCTGCTCGTGCAAGCGCAACACAAATGAAAGTAGATGCCAAGGACTTAACACCAGAAAAATTACAACAATTCCAAGCCAATCAAGGACAGTTATCTCAAGCCTTAGGTCGTTTAATGGTAGTTTCTGAAAACTATCCTAACCTAAGAGCCAATGATGCTTTCCGTGGATTACAAGCTCAATTAGAAGGAACTGAAAATAGAATTAAAGTTTCTAGAAACGATTTTAATGGTGCTGTTGCAGACTACAATAAAAAAGCAAGATCATTTCCTGTTAACTTATTAGCAAACACTTTTGGATTCAAAACTAAAGATGGGTTTAAAGCAGATGAAGGCGCTTCTAAAGCGCCTGAAGTTAAATTTTAACTTTATGTGGAATCCCTTTTCGTTTTTTAAATCTAATACAGACAAATTATTGAGTACCTCGGACAAGCAAATGCTTGTCGAGGCTATTCAAGCTGCTGAAAAAACAACCAGTGGAGAAATTCGTCTGCATGTTGAAAGTAGAACAAAAAAAGGCGATGCACTTACCAGGGCCACAGAAATATTTCACAAAGAAAAGATGCATGATACTAAAGAGCGCAATGGCGTTTTAGTATATGTAGCAGTAGAAGATAGAAAGCTAGCTATCTATGCCGATCAAGGCATTTACGATAAAGTAGGTGTTGAATTTTGGTATAGTCAAGTGCAAGAAATGACAGCGCAGTTTAAAAATGAAAATTATGTGCAAGGCATGTCTGTTGTCATTGCAGCAATAGGTAAAGCGCTTACCCAACATTTCCCTTATGATCGCGTTTCAGATTCAAATGAATTATCAGACGAAATCATGATGGGTAAATAATTATTAAGCAAGTAGATAACATGAAATTAACCAAGCTGTTTATTGTTTTTATAGTTACATTTTTCTCTTTTACAATTGTGAATGGGCAAAATATTATTGAAAGGCCTAATCCTCCC
>JABMML010000106.1 GCA_013205585.1 Chitinophagaceae bacterium
AAAGATGTCTATCGCTATCATCATAAAGAATTAGATGCTATTGCTGATGAGAATGAAAGAGCTAAAAGATTTGTAGAAGTAAATGTGATGGAACAAGTGCACGATTTAGGCAAAACATCCATTGTTCAAAATGCTTGGAAAAATAAACAACCCTTGCATGTCCATGGTTGGGTGTACGACATTCATGATGGTGTCATTAAAGACTTAGATGTCACTTTTACTTGCACCAAGGATTTGCATAAAGTATACCATTTGGATTAATAATTAATCATTGATTTTCAATAGTTTATGTAAAAAATGACGCATTTGAATTTTTTCTAGAGTTAATATTAAGTTCACATTGAGGTAATATTCCGGTAACATTGAAGTCTAATATTTGCGGTATAAATATTTATACTGTGAAAAGGTTATTAATACTCATTGGATTTATTGGAATTGCAACTATATCTCAAGCCCAAAAAGCTAAATTAACTGGTAAAATTACTAGTTCAAAAAATGAAGCACTTGCTAGTGTTTCTCTTACTTTACAATCAGACAAGACACAGGTTTCAAAAACAGACATTGAAGGAAGATATAGTTTTACTATTGACGTAGCAAAAAACTATACATTAGTTTTAACCTATGTTGGTTACAAAAACAAAACTGTTCAAGACATTAAGGCTACTACTGCTAATGAAGATTTAGTAGTAGATGTATTATTAGAAGAAGCCAATTCAAAACTAGCTGATGTTACCGTTTCTGCTAATAGAGCATCTAACAAAGGCGCTACAGACAACGCTTTAATTTCTTTTCAAAAGAATACCAATACAGTAGCTTCTGTAATTTCTGCAGAAACTATTAAAAGAAGTCCAGATAGAAATACAGCAGAAATTTTAAAAAGAACACCAAGTGCTTCTATCCAAGAAGGTAAATATATTATTGTAAGAGGTTTGGCTGATAGATATAACCAAGCTATGTTAAATGGTATTTTATTAACTAGTACCGAGCCTGATCGTAAAACTTTCTCTTTTGATTTATTCCCTTCTCAAATTATTGATAACATTATTATTAATAAAGCCTTCGTTCCAGAATTACCAGGTGAGTGGGCAGGTGGTTTAATTCAAGTAAACACAAAGGATGTGCCTTCTAAGAATTTCTTTAATGTTCAATTAGGTACAAGTGCTAATAGCTTAATTACTGGAAAGGATTTCTTTAAAGATAAAGGTGGTAAAACAGACTGGTATGGTATCGACGATGGTACAAGATCATTGCCTACTGGTTATACAACAAAGTCAAATTTCGACACTTCTAGCATTGGTGCAAAAACGGCATTAGGTAAAACGATGTCAACTAATTGGGCTCCAATACAAACTACAGCAAAGCCAAATATTAACATGCAAATGAATGGTGGTTTTGCTGGAACTTTATTTGGTAAAAAAATTGGGGGTATGATTGGTATTAGTTATGCAAATGCATACCGTTTCCAAGATAATGTCAATAATCAAAATGCTATCTCTAATGACAAATTTGTTCCAATTACTGAATTAAAGGATAGCAAGTATTTCCAAGACATTAATATGGGTGCCATTGCAGGTTTATCTATATTCTTAAATCCATTGAATAAAATTAGTTACAAGGCTATTGTAAACGTTAAAACGGCGAATACTTATAACTCAAGAATGGGTACCGACTACTCAAGACAAGATTTAGTAAAAGGAAATGAGTTTGTTTTTGGACAAAACGTATTTTTCACAAATCAATTGACTGGTGATCATAGTTTGTCTAGCAAATTAAAGTTCAATTGGTACGGATCATTTAATATTTTAGATTCCTATTCTCCAGACCAAAGAAGAATCATGTACACTAAAAGTATAACTGGATCTGATCCTTATGTATTAAATATTTCAAATACTTTATCTCAACAATCGGGCAGTAGAATTTTCCAAACCTTGTCTGATTATATTTATACAGCAGGTGGTGATTTAACTTTTAAAATAAATCAACAAAATACCATCAAGGCTGGTTATATGGGCCAGGTAAAGGACCGTTTATATGACGCTCAATTATTTGCTATTACCATGCCTATCGACAATCCTGCTTTAAGATTATTGCCAGCAGAATCTGCTTTTGTGCCTGATAATTTTGGAACAGGTAGAGATAATAAATTTGCTTTTAATTCTATTCAAAACAGAAATTTCAGATACTTAGCTAACACTATTTTAAATGCTGGTTATGTACAATTCGATAATAAATTTTCTGATGGCTTAAGAGTAGTTTGGGGTTTAAGAGTAGAAAATTTTGACCAATTAGTAGGATCTGTTAAGAAGTGGGATCCTCGTCATACTTATTCTAAGGTTACAGACTACTTACCTGGTGTGAATGCAACTATTAAAGTGGGTGATAAATCAAATTTAAGAATTACAGGATCTCAAACAGTAATTCGTCCAGAATTAAGAGAATTATCTGCTTTAAATATATATGACTTTGAATTAAACGCTTCAGTTTCTGGTAATCCATCTTTAAAGCGTACAAAAATTACCAATACCGACCTTCGTTATGAATTGTATCCTGCAGCAGGTGAAATGTTTACAGTAGGTGTATTCTATAAGAATTTTGATAATCCTATTGAAAGTATTTATCAAGAAGCTGGAGGTGGTACAAGCTTATTCTCTTTCCAAAATGTTGCAAAAGCCACTGCATTTGGTTTTGAAATAGAAGGACGTAAAAAATTATCTAAACGCTTCACATTACAAGCAAACGGTTCTTATATCAATTCAAAAATTGATGACGCTGCTTTAAATGTAAGCAGGGCTTTACAAGGGCAGTCTCCTTATATTATCAACACTGGTTTATTATACGATGTGGTTGAAAAAGGGTTTAATGCCACAGTATTATTCAATCAAGTGGGTAAGCGTATTTACCTAGTAGGAGATATTCAAGCGGGAGCAGGTTCTCCTGATGTATATGAAAATCCAAGAGCCTTGGTTGATTTTCAAATTAGCAAGAAATTTTCAAATAATAAAGCAGAGATTAGATTTACAATTTCTGATATCCTAAACCAAAGACAAATTTTCTATCAAAATAACAATAGTGATACTGAATATGATAAAGCAAATGATGCTACTCGTTTTTCAAGAAAATTTGGTACTACTTATGGCGTAACACTTAATTACTCTTTATAATATAACAAAATCAAAAACTTTTTTTAAATACAACAACAATGAAACAATTATTTATTTTATCCCTAGCTTTTTTAGCCGTAACTGGTTGCAGAAAGATTGAAATGGATGGCGAAAAAGAAATCTTCGTAGTAACGAAGGAAGTTGCTCCTGTAGGTGTGGTAGTTAATACCATTACTTTAACAGGTAAAATTACAAAAGACACTACTTTATTTGCAAAAGATATAAACTACCTTTCTGGTATAGTTTATATTACTAAAGGAGTTACACTTACAGTAGAACCTGGTGCTAAAGTACAAGGTAAATCTGGCTCAAATGTATCAGCCTTAGTCATCACTCGTGGTGCTAAAATTGTAGCAAAAGGTACTGCAGAAAAACCTATCGTATTTACTTCTGCTCAACCAAATCCTGCATCAGGAGACTGGGGTGGCATAGTTATATTAGGAATTGCTAAAGTAAACCAAGTATACACTTGGAAAGGTGCTGCTGTAACTGGTTTAACTTCAGTAGAAGGTGGTATCAATGATACAGAAGTAGGTTATGGTTTAGCTGGTTCTGGTGATGCAGTTTTCCCTACAGGAAATGATGCGGATAATTCTGGTTTTTTACAATATGCAAGAATTGAATATGCAGGATACGCTTTCCAACCAGATAATGAGTTGAATAGCTTAACAATGGCTGGTGTGGGTAATGGTACAACTATTGACCATATCCAAGTTACTTATGCAAAAGACGATGCTTTTGAGTGGTTTGGTGGTACTGTAAACTGTAAGTATTTAATTGCTTACAAAACACAAGATGATGATTTTGATACTGACTTTGGATATGCTGGAAATGTTCAGTTTGGAATCGTATTAAGAGATTCAGTTATTGCCGATATCTCTCAATCTGAAGCATTTGAATCAGATAATGATGGTAAAGGATCTTCTTTAACACCAAGAACTTCAGCAGTATTCTCTAATATTACTGCCATTGGACCAAGAGCCACATTATCTAATGTAGGAAATAGTTTATTTAGAGCAGGAGCACATATCAGAAGAAATACAGGTATTTCTATTATGAACTCTATTATTACTGGTTGGCCTATTGGTCTTAATTTTGATGTTGCATTAGGATTTGTAGATAAGAATATTGATGACAGCAGTATTAGAATTAAGAACACAACGCTTGCTGGTAATACTTCAAATATAACTTTAAGTGGTACATCTACTGTTGGAGCTACAGCTGCAAGTCTATTGACTTGGTTCTCAACTCCAGCATTTGGCAATACAATTTTAACTACTGCTTCTGCAGATAGATTAAAATTAATTCAACCATTTAACTATACAAGTCCAGACTTTACTCCTTACGCTAATAACTCAACTCCATCTACTACTCCGGCAACTTTAAGTACAGATGCAATAACTGCTGCTACTTGGGGATCATTAGGTACTTGGGATAATGTTAACTTCACTAAAAACGGTTCTTTCACAGATGCTAAATTACAAAATGCTTTCTTTGAAAAAGTTTCATTCAGAGGTGCAGTTGCAGTATCTGGTGATAACCAAACATGGTGGAAAGGTTGGACAGTTTTCAAATAAGCTAGTATTTAAAAAATTGTTAGATTCTATATAAAAAAAGCGTCCCGAATTTCGGGACGCTTTTTTTATGTTAACCAAAATAGTAATTGAATAAATATGGAGCCAAGAATAATTAAATATATTCTTCTACAAATTGCTCGCAGTAAGTTTTAATCATTGCTCTTACACTTCTAAACTGCTCATTAATTTCATCTTCTGTGCCTAATGCTTTAGCTGGGTCTGGAAAATTATAATGTAGTTTCACTGCCTTGGTAGGAAAATAAGGGCAACGCTCTTTAGCATTGTCACATACGGTAATCACATAATCAAAATTTACATCGAAGTATTCTGTAATATTATTAGAGGTATGACTTGAAATATCAATACCTATTTCTTTCATTGTAGAGGTGGCCTTTGGGTTCACGCCATGTGTTTCCACGCCTGCAGAATATACATTGGCTTTGCCTACAGTCAAAGAAGCTAAAAACCCATGGGCTATTTGACTTCTGCAACTATTACCCGTGCATAATACTAAAATATTTTTCATATACTTCTTATCTATAAAATTCAATTAAAATTAATTCATTTTAGAATATAAAAAAGCCCAGTCTTTTGAAGGACCAGGCTTTCCATTATCAAACCCATATGAATACTATGCGTTGAAAGCGTCGGCTACGCCTTTATGTAAAATTTTTCCTGCTTTTATATTTAAGCCTTTTGCTAAAGCTGCATTTTCAACACATGCTTTTTCCCATC
>JABMML010000107.1 GCA_013205585.1 Chitinophagaceae bacterium
CCATTACGGCCTCGTCCTCATACACAATATCTAAGTGCATGGCCTCAGGCTTGAGGTCGGTGTATTCTTGATTGATAATACTTAAGTAAACTACTTCGTCACCGGGTCTTGTTTTGTAATTACTCTTCACTACTTTGCCATTTACGGTTAAAAAACCACCGTCAATGCCATTTTGTAATTTATTTCTGGTAATACCTTCAATTCTTGCTTGCACCCATTTATCTATACGCATGGGGGCTTGGCCTTTATCTACAGTAAAGGAAACTTTTTCATAAAGGGACTCACTATTTTCTTCCGCTATGGGCTCTAATTCTTCTGACATGATGCAAAAGTAGGATATTGCTGCTTAGTTTGTAACTTTGCTTTATGCGTCAAAAAGTTTTTTTCGAGGATATGGGCATTCGATCCTATCAGCCCAGTTGGGATTACCAGGAGGCATTACTGCTAAAAAATACGCAAATTAAATGGGCGGCAAGGCAAAACGAGCAGGATGTAAAAACTTCGAACACAGAACATAGATTATTAATGGTAGAGCATAATCCTGTATTTACTTTAGGGAAAAGTGGTAAAAGAGAGCATGTTTTAGTGTCGGAAGAACAATTAAAGAATTTAGGCATTGAGTTTTTCCATATCAATAGAGGGGGAGATGTGACTTACCATGGCTTACAACAAATTGTTGGCTATCCCATTTTGGATTTAGATAAATTTAAAACCGACCTAGGTTGGTATTTAAGAAGCCTTGAACAAGTTATTATTGATGTGATAGCTGAATATGGATTGAAAGGAGAAAGAAGTGAAGGAGAAACAGGAGTTTGGTT
The DNA here is from genome assembly GCA_013205585.1 of Chitinophagaceae bacterium. GTDB lineage: Bacteria > Bacteroidota > Bacteroidia > Chitinophagales > Chitinophagaceae > Sediminibacterium. Next base: position 819 of record JABMML010000107.1, read on the forward strand.
AGAACCTAATGACCCCTTTATGGCTAGAAAAATTTGCGCTATGGGCATTAAATGTAGCAGATGGATTACCATGCATGGTTTTGCCTTAAATGTAAATACCGATTTATCTCATTTTGAATTTATAGTTCCTTGTGGCATACAAGGAAAAACAGTCACCTCTTTAGAAAAAGAATTAGGACATAAACTGAACTACGAAGCCGTAAAAGAAAAAGTGAAAAAACATTTTCAATTAATATTCGATTGCGAACTTATATAATTGAAGAGAATTGATTTTATAAAGTGAACTAGTTTAATAAAGTAAGGTGCCTAAGGGCAATGATCTATTGCCTTGCAAGCCTCCACTATGTATTACTAGTATTTTACTTCCTTCTTTGAAATAGTTTTCTTTCAATAAACTATCTACTGCATATAAAAGTTTACCAGTATACACAATATCGGTAGGTATTTTTTCCGAAGTCCAAAGCTGGTTCATAAAAGTAAAAAGTGCAGGATTTGTTTTCGCATAACCTCCCTGATGAAAACGATGTAGTAAGGTAAATGGCTTACTACTATCTTTTAATAAATTTTTTATTTCTGTTTCAATGCTTGCTTCATTTTTTAAAACGGGAATACCAATAATATCTTGATGCGCTTCGGCTGCATTAATTAATCCTGCAAGCATAGTACCTGTCCCCACTGCCGCTATAATAGTGGTATACTCTTTGCAATTTTCATTTAAAATAGTGGCAGCACCTTTCACACCAATGGCACCATAACCCCCTTCGTCAATGAAGTATGTAGAATCGTTATCAATACTTCTGTGCTGATTATTTTTTAGTAAATCATTTTTTACTTCCTGAAAATTAGTTCTTCCAATAAACTCTAATTGCATTCCATAGGCAAGGGCTTCTTGTAAACTTGGCGTTATGGCATCTTCCTTAGTGGCTCTCACATAGCCAATACTATTTACATTATTTTCTTTTGCAGCATAAGCCAAGGCGACTAAATGATTAGAATAGGGACCGCCGAAACTGGCAATACTGCTGCAAGATTGACTAATAGCTTCTTCTATATAATACCTTAGCTTAAACCATTTATTGCCACTTACAATGGGGTGCAGCTTATCTAACCTCAGCATACTAGATTCAATATTTGAACTACTAAAGCTAGTAATGGGATCAATGGTTATGTTATCTAATCTAATGGTAGCTTTCAATGTTTTTTTATTTAAGAGAAATTGGTTAATTTTACCTGCTCATTTATACTGAGTATTCGACAGTAAACTATCCTAAAATTAGGACTAAATTAGATTCAAATTAATTGAAAATATATGGCAGCTACATTAGTAATTTTGGCAGCAGGGATGGCAAGTAGGTATGGTAGTATGAAACAAATTGAGGGTTTTGGTCCTGCTGGAGAAACAATAATGGAATATTCTATTTATGACGCCATTCGTGCAGGTTTTAATAAAGTGGTTTTTATTATTCGCCCCGATTTTGCTGAGCCATTTAAGCAAGCCTTAGAACCAAAATTGAAAGGCAAAATTGAAATCGAATATGTATACCAATCCTTGGATAAATTTACAGAAGGGTATGCCATTGCAGCAGATAGGGTGAAGCCTTGGGGTACTGCCCATGCATTATTATGTTGTAAAGAACTGGTGAAAGAATCATTCGCCGTAATTAATGCCGATGATTATTATGGTAAAGAAGCCTTTGAGCAATCCTATACTTTTTTAACCAAAGAGTGCAACGAAAAAACGAATTGTATACTTGGTTATGAGTTGTCCAATACATTAAGTGAGAATGGTACAGTGAGTAGAGGCGTATGTTCTATAGACGCAGAAGGCTATTTAAAGCAAATTAATGAGCGCACTACTATTTATCGTAGAGCAGATGGTCAAATTGTATTTGAAGAAAGTGGAGTAGAAACTTCTTTGCAAGAAGATACAAGAGTAAGTATGAACTTTATGTGCTTTGGGCCTGGTTTCATTGACTTGTGTGAAAAGGAGTTTGATTTATTTTTAAAAGCTAAGGGCCAAGAATTAAAATCTGAATTTTATATTCCCTATGTAGCAGGCAGGTACCATGAATTAGGCCTAGGAAAAGTAAAGGTTATTCCTACCAATGCAAAATGGTTTGGTGTTACTTATAAAGAAGATGCGCCTGGTGTGAAACAAAGTATTAATGCGCTCGTAGATAATAAAGTGTACCCTTCTAATTTATGGTAGCAGGTATTTTAGTTATAAGATCTAATACTGTAGATATAACTTTTCAAATTACTAACTTGGCTTTTTCTATTGCTTAAATTGGCTATATTATTTTTAGACAATTTAATTTTGCCTGCCTTTTTATTTTCTTTTTCGTTTACCATTTCAATTAGGTCAAATATTTTAGTAGACTTAATGGCAAAGGCTACTCCTTCAGCTTGTTTTTGTCTGGTATTGATAATGCCAATTATTTCTCCTTTATCATTAAATAAAGGGGCTCCAGAAGAACCAGGATTCGCACTTATTTGAATTTGGTAAGAATTACTATCTCCATTGTATCCTGTTTGTGCACTAAGATATCCCTTACCATATACAATGTCATTATCCTTTCTTGGGTAACCTAATGTAAAAATTTCTTCTCCTAAATCGGTCATCTTTTTGCGAATAATAAAGGGGATATTTTTCGGTGCTTTAAAATCTTCATCATCTATTTTAAGCAAGGCTAGGTCTGAACTGTAGTCGCTGTAAATAATATTGGCATGTAATTCTTGGCCCTCACTATTAATAACAATGGCCCCATTTCCTTTTAGTACATGTGTATTGGTTACGATAAAACCTTTTGTATCAATTAAAAATCCAGAACCTCCGCTTAACATTTTTGCGTTTTCAGGTACTTTAGATTTTACCTCATTAATTAAATGCCCTTGCACTTGTTGTTTTTTCTTGATCACTTCAATATCATTACTTAATTGTAATAATTGATTACCATTTAAACTTGGTGACAAAGACATGACTAATACAGTAGTTGTTAATGCAATGAAACCGCCCACAGAAGCAGCGATAGCAGTGACTCTCTTATATTTATTCCAAAGTTGTATTACCTTGGTTTTTGTGCTAATAGTATCATTGGTCATCCATTCACCAGCGGCTAATAATTTATTAAATGTTTGGTTGGTTAATTTTGCAAAGCTGCGTCTATGCGCATAAGACTGCATATGATCCAAGAATAATTTATGCTCCACCACCATCTGATCAATTTCAGGTGTATTTTTTCTCAGGGTCTCAAATTGAGTTCTTTCTTGACTAGACATGTCGTCTGTCAAATACCTTTCAATTATTTCTATTAATTCTTTGTCTTCCATTTTGCTTTTTTACTCTCTACTCTAATTTTTATTCTCCTATATTTTATTCTCCTATATTATATTGCGCGAAAAATAATTTTTTTAGACGTATTAAACATTTGTATTTCTGGTTCTTTGCATTATCGGCATTGGTGTATCCAAAATCGGCTGCCAATTCCTGCATTCCTTTTTTATTCAAATAATAACCTTCTAATAAACTTTTACAGGGTTCCCCTAAACTATTTAAGGCCCGATGCATTATTTCAAAAGAAGCTTCTTTCTTATCAAACTCCCTCATGTCTTGTTCTACTGAAATGGTTTCTTCCTGACTACTTAATGGGCCACTATACTTCCCTAATTGATGCAGGCGCTTTAACCATAAATGCTTGCAAATAGAGAAAAGATAGGTTTTGATTTTACAGCTAAGAACAAATGAATTGGATTGAACCTTTTCATATAAAGTAATCATTGCTTCCTGGAAAACATCCCTTGCGTCATCAAAAGAGCCATTGTTGTTTAGAACAAAGTGCTGAATAGAATTAAAATGACTTTTATAGAGGGTTTCCACCGCCTTGGAGTCATTACCAGCTAGTCCTTTTAAAAGGGCTTGTTCGTTCAATTCAGCTTTCAAGAGATTAATACTTAATTTGGTCAAAAGTAACCCAAAATGAGGTCTTTTTTAATTTTTTCAGGGGAAGGGGGTTACCTTTTCTATCTTGGGGTATTAATAGTATTAATTAATTAATAAAAACAAACCCAAATGAAAAAAGTAATCGCAATTTTCGCTATCGCTGCACTAGCTGCTTGTGGTGGTGCTGCAACTGAAGCTACAACTGATACTGCTGCTGCAACTGTTGATACAGCTGCTGTTGCAA
>JABMML010000108.1 GCA_013205585.1 Chitinophagaceae bacterium
CATTAAGTGGAGGAGAAGCACAACGTGTTAAATTAGCCACTGAGCTTGGTAAAAAAGATACTGGTAAAACATTTTATATTTTAGATGAACCTACTACGGGTTTACATTTTCAAGATATTCAATTATTAATTGGTGTATTAAACCGATTAGTAGACAGAGGCAATACTGTTTTAGTGATTGAACATAATATGGATGTTATTAAAGTAGCCGATCATATTATTGACCTAGGTCCAGAAGGGGGAAATGGTGGAGGACTCATTCAATTTACAGGCACACCAGAGGAAATGATTAAAAAATCAAAAACACATACTGCTAAATTTTTAGCACTGGAAATGAAGGGGTAGCGAAACTGATTTTTTAAATTAAGAATGCTACTATTTTTCTGCGCGAATCATAGGAATATGGTCGATATCATCTTCTATATATACTTCACCTGATTGTTCAAAGCCTTGTTCGTTGTAAAATTTCTTTAAGTATAATTGAGCACCAATTTTAATAGGTCCTTTGCCAAATAATCTTTCACACTCACTAATAGAGTATTGCATTAAGGCCTTGCCAATGCTTAAGCCTCTATGTTTGGTAGCACTTACCACACGGCCAATACTTTGATAGCCATCATACATAATATCTTTATCAAATAATCGGGTAGTGGCTACCACTTCATCGTCTATGAATCCTATTGTGTGAAATGCTTTTTGATCGTTGTTATCTACGTCTAAAAAAATACATTTTTGTTCTACTACAAATACCTCGCTTCTTAATCTTAATACATCATACAATTCATTCACTGTTAGTTCGGTAAATGATTTGGTAACCCATCGTAAATTGCTATTAGTACTCATAAAACAAAAATAGGGATAAAATAAATAAGATTAAATATATAAAGATTAGATGTAAATAAGTACTTAATAACCATACTTTCCTTTCCAACGCTCCTGTAAAAACTTTTTAATTTCTTGTTCTCTACTATTTTGCTGGGGCTGATACAAGGTGGTATTTACTATTGTATCTGGAAGGTATTCTTGCTCAATGAAATTTTGTTCGCCCTTATGAGCGTATTGGTAGTTTTTACCATAAGATAAGTCCTTCATAAATTTTGTAGGCGCATTGCGTAAATGAAGGGGCACAGGTAAATTACCGGTTTTGTCTACTAATGCAAGCCCACTGCTAATTGCTTCATAAGAAGCATTGCTTTTCGGTGAGCTGGCTAAATAAATAGCACATTGAGATAAAATAATTCTACTTTCTGGGTAACCTATTTTATTCACTGCGTCAAAACAAGCATTGGCTAATAAAAAAGCATTAGGGTTGGCATTGCCAATATCTTCACTTGAAAAAATTAACATTCTTCTTGCTATAAACTTTACATCCTCACCGCCTGCAATCATTCTGGATAACCAATACACAGCGCCATTGGGGTCGGAGCCACGCATACTTTTTATAAAGGCCGATACAATATCATAGTGCTGCTCTCCATTTTTATCATATAAGGCAATATTAGTTTGCGCTACTTCCATCACCCATTCATTGGTTAATACAAGGGGACTGCCGCTTTTTTCTATATCAATTAAGGCCTCTACTGAAAGCTCTAAAAGGTTTAATAATTTTCTACCATCTCCACCCGACAATTGAAACAAGGCTTCGGTTTCTTTGATTTGAATATTTTGTCCTTTGAATAGCTCGTCTTTTTCAATGGCTTGATTAATTAATTGCAGTAAGGCTTTTTCATCTAAAGCTTTTAAAATAAAAACCTGGCATCTGCTTAGTAAGGCGCTGTTTACTTCAAAGCTGGGGTTTTCTGTTGTAGCACCAATTAATGTAATAATACCTTTTTCAACGGCGCCTAATAAGGCGTCCTGTTGTCCTTTATTAAAACGGTGAATTTCATCAATAAATAAAATAGCACCCGATTTTGTTTTGGCCTCTTCAATCACTTCTCTTAATTCCTTCACCCCACTACTAATGGCACTTAATTGATAATAGGCGCTATGAAAGGTAGTGGCAATAATATTGGCTAATGTAGTTTTACCTACGCCAGGAGGGCCCCATAAAATCATAGAAGGAACCTTTCCTTTAGAGATGGCTTTTTGTAATACAGATTCCTGACTAGATAAATGTTCCTGCCCGACTAAATCGTTTAGGGTTTGAGGTCTTAGTCGCTCTGCTAATGGAATGGCGTGGTTCATGGTTATTCAAATAAATACTCATATTGTTTTAATAGACGAAGGCTAGTTCTAATATGAATTAGCCCTACAATACCTGTAATCAGAAGAAATACAGAAACCCCTTTTAGCAAAGATAGCATAAGGGCACTGGTTAGTTCTTTGGGTATACCGGGCTGGCTTTGAAGAAATTCATCAATAAATTTTACTAAAAGAACATCACTGCTTATAAGGATACTTATAGCATTGATAAAAAATAAACTGCATAAGAAAAAACTTACATAAGCGTTTACTTTAATCCAATCTTTCAATTTTGCAGTTTGTGCTACTTCTTTTTCTATACCTGCTTTTAAAAACTTAAAACTTGCAAAAATATAAATAACTAAACAAGCTAAAATAAATATCAAAATAAGTGAACTAGGGTTGGCTAAGGAGGATAACAATAATGCAATATCTAAGAAGGCAAAAAATAAAGCAATGGGTATAAGTATATAAGAAAGTACCGTGTATAATTTTAATTGAGGAGCCATGCTTTATTAAGTATTAGTCTATTATTGTTCTATTATTATACTAGTATTATTCCTTGTACTAGTCTTTTTTCAAATTCAATTTTATTTGCAATTCTTCAAACTGTTTGTCGTCAATGCTGCTAGGGGCGTCTAACATTACATCGCGGCCACTATTGTTTTTAGGGAAGGCTATAAAGTCACGAATACTTTCACTACCCCCTAGTAAAGCGCATAAGCGGTCAAAGCCAAAAGCAATACCACCATGCGGAGGCGCACCATATTCAAAGGCGCCTAATAAAAATCCAAATTTATGTTGTGCCTCTGCTGGGCTCATGCCAAGAGCTGCAAA
>JABMML010000109.1 GCA_013205585.1 Chitinophagaceae bacterium
GGTATTAAAGATATTGCATTTTAATAAATTAAAAACTTTAAATTTAGCACACCAAAAACCAGCTTACATTGAGACTAATTCGACTTTCCTTTTTATTATTATGCATACTTGGATTTCTAACAACAGAGGCACAAAAAAAGAATGCCAACATTAAATATTACATTCACAAAGCAACTGATGCAATAAAGTTAGATGGCCTAATGAATGAGCAGTCCTGGTTAAAGGCGCAGGCTGTAGATAAATTTCCAATGGTACTTCCTATGGACACTAGTGTTTCTAATGTACCCACCGAAGTAAGAATGACTTACGATGAAAATAATTTATACATTATTGCTATTTGTACCAAGGTGGGTGATGGCGTGGATATGATAGAGTCTTTAAAAAGAGATTGGAACTTTGGCAAAAATGATAATTTCATTATGTTCATGGACACCTATGGTGATTTAACCAATGGTTTTACATTTGGTGCCAGTGCAGTGGGTGCTCAATGGGATGGTACTATGTTTGATGGAGGTTCTGTAGATTTAAACTGGGATAATAAATGGACCTCTGCTATTTATAATGACAGTTCAAAATATGTTTGGGAAGCAGCCATTCCTTTTAAATCAATTAGGTATAAAACAGGTATTCAAGAATGGGGGGTTAACTTTAGTAGAAACGATTTAAAAACAACAGAGAAGTCCAGCTGGGCACCTGTACCAAGACAATTCCCCACTGCCGCTTTAGCTTATACTGGATCACTAATTTGGGATGCACCACTTCCAGTACAAAAAAATAATTTTTCACTTATTCCTTATTTTAAATCTAGTGTTTCAAAAGAATATGCCACCAATGATGGTACAAAAATTAACCAGGCTTCAGTCAATGGAAACGCTTACGGCTTAGATGCAAAAATAAGTTTGTCTTCTTCTTTAAATTTAGACTTAACAGTAAACCCCGACTTCTCGCAAGTAGAAGTTGATAGACAAGTAACCAACCTAAGTCGTTTTGAATTATTCTTCCCAGAGAGAAGACAATTTTTTTTAGAAAATGCAGATTTATTTTCTAATTTAGGTTTTGAAAATGTACGTCCGTTTTTCTCTAGAAGAATTGGCTTAAATACCAATATTGATTTTGGTGCTAGAATGAGTGGTAGAGTGAATAAGAATTGGCGTATAGGTATTATGGATATGAAAACCAGTGCGGATGAGTCTAAAAATTTATTAGCACAAAATTTTGCAGTAGTTGCCTTGCAAAGAAAATTATTTAAAAAATCTAATATTGAATTATTTTATATCGACAAGACTGCCTTTGATTATCCAGCACAACAAACTATCACTCCCACTAATACTAACGCTATAGGCAACCCGTATAATAGAAACTTTGGTTTTGAATTTAACCTTGCTCCAAAAAATAATATTTGGTCAGGAAAAACTATTTTAATCAAATCCTTTACACCTAATAAATCAGGAAATGATTTTTTAAACGCAGGTAATTTACAATATAGTAGTAGAAACTGGATTATTTCTTGGCAGCACGAAGTGGTAGGCAATAATTACAATGCAGAAGTTGGCTATATTCCAAGAAATAATTATATCAAGTTTATGCCAAGTATTACACGCTTGTTTTTTCCTAAAAGCGGTTCTATCTTAAGCCATGGCCCTCAATTAACCACCACAAATTATTATAATACAAATTTTAATTTAACAGATAACACAAAATTATTTAATTATCTAATTACATTTAGAGACAAGAGCACTATCGCCTCTGTCATTCAAAACGAATATGTAGAATTATTAGCACCCTTTGATCCCACTAGAATTGGTAAGCAAACCTTGGCTGCCAATACCAAACACCAATGGTCTTCAGTAGGTTTTAATTGGATTTCAGCACCTCAATATAAATTAACTTATTACCTCTCTGCAAAAAAAGGGGGCTACTACGCCGATGGCAAATTATTAAGCATTACTGGTAATATTGGTTATCGTATTCAACCCTATGTGAACTTTGATATATCCGCTACCTATAATTATATTGAACTACCACAACCATGGGGCAATAATAATTTTTTCTTAATTGGTCCTAAAGTAGATATCACCATGACAGATAAATTATTTTTTACGGCCTTCTACCAGTACAACGAGCAAACAAAAAATATAAACTTTAATACAAGATTACAATGGCGCTATAAACCCGTCTCTGATTTATTTATAGTGTATACCGATAACTACTATATCGGACCTGTATTTGTTAAAAATAGAGCTGTAGTTTTAAAGTTTACTTATTGGTGGAATAAATAAAATAAA
>JABMML010000110.1 GCA_013205585.1 Chitinophagaceae bacterium
TTTCATCCTTCTCTGTTCGCCACTTAACGCTAAAAATCATAAATTCTAACTAAAAGTCAGAACTCGCACTTCCTGCTCAAACATGCTGACTTTTTTAACGTTAAAATTTGTGATTTTATACGCTATGGCTCAAAGCTCAGGAGTGAAATACAATACTCACTGATGAACTTTTTAATTTAGATCTGTGCGAAATAGGTATTTATTCTCTTGATAGCGCAACAGTGAAATATTTAATAGATGAATCTTGTAGCACATTGAATCTTCAATTACAAACCGACCATATCTTTAGGAATCACCCATGCATCAAATTCTTCAGGGGTTACATAACCTAGTTTCACCGCCATTTCTTTTAAGGTAGTGCCTTCTTTATGTGCTTTTTGTGCAATTTCAGCGGCTTTGTAATAGCCAATCTTAGTATTCAATGCAGTAACTAGCATTAAGCTATTATTAACGTGTTTGTTAATATTGGCTTCAATAGGCGCTAAACCTAGAGCACATTTTTCATTAAAGCTTACACATCCATCACCAATTAAACGAGCGCTGTGTAAGAAATTATATATCATTAGGGGCTTGAATACATTCAATTCAAAATGTCCCATTGAGCCACCAATATTAATAGCCACATCATTACCCATTACTTGCGCAGCAATCATAGTGAGTGCTTCGCTTTGCGTTGGGTTTACTTTTCCTGGCATGATAGAGGAACCGGGTTCATTGTCTGGAATAAAAATTTCTCCAATACCACTGCGTGGACCTGATGACAACATGCGTACATCATTCGCAATTTTCATTAAACTAACTGCCACTGTTTTTAAAGCGCCATGTGATTCCACAATAGCATCATGTGCAGCCAATGCTTCAAATTTATTTTCAGCAGTAATAAAAGGAAGGCCAGTTAATTTGGCAATATGCTTGGCTACATTTTCTGAATAACCTTTAGGGGTATTAATGCCTGTGCCCACTGCAGTACCTCCTAGGGCTAATTCACTTAAATGTGCTAAGGTATTATGAATGGCTTTTAAGCCATGACTTAATTGACTTACATAGCCGCTAATTTCTTGACCTAATGTTAAAGGAGTAGCATCCATAAAATGGGTACGACCTATTTTAACAATATGCATAAACTCAACACTCTTGGCTTCTAATGTATTTTTTAAAGCAGTAATACCTGGTAGGGTAGTTTCCGTTAAAATTTGATAGGCTGCAATATGCATAGCCGTTGGAAAGGTATCGTTAGAAGACTGAGATTTATTGACATCGTCGTTAGGATGTAAAAACTTTTCTTTATCACTTAAGCTTCCTCCTTTAATAACATGTGCGCGGTAAGCAATGACTTCATTTAAGTTCATATTACTTTGCGTACCACTTCCTGTTTGCCAAACTACTAAAGGGAATTGATCGTCTAATTTACCAGCAATAATTTCATCGCAAACCTGTCCAATTAAATCCGATTTTTCTTTAGGTAACACACCTGCATCCATATTAGTGAGGGCAGCTGCTTTTTTTAAATAAGCGAATGCTTTAATGATTTCCTTAGGCATTCGATTAATATCCTGTGCTATTTTAAAATTATCAATACTTCTTTGTGTTTGAGCACCCCAATAAACATTAGCAGGTACTTTTACTTCACCCATCGTATCTTTCTCAATTCTGTATTCCATAATGTTATTTTTTCTATCACAAAGGTACTAAACTGCCCATAAATTAATAAGTAAATAGGGGAAATTAATTCCCTTTGAATTCGGGCTTTCTTTTCTCTACAAATGCTGTAATTCCTTCTTTCGCATCATGGGTAGTAAAGCATTCACCAAATAATTTAGCTTCAATAGCGTAGCCATTTTCTGCTTCATTCCAAGCAGCGTTCACCGCTTTAATAGAATTGCCAACCGATAAAGGTGCTTTCTCATGCGTTACCCTTAAAATAGAGAATGCTTTGTCTAATAATTCAGTTTGAGGTACCACGTAATTCACGAGTCCATAATTCATGGCTTGAGTAGCATTAATAGTTTTACCCGTTATCACTAATTCCATAGCTCTTCCTTTGCCTACTCTTTGCGTCAATCTTTGTGAGCCACCATATCCTACCATAATACCTAAGTTTACTTCTGGTTGTCCAAAGACAGCGCTTTCTGAGGCAATAATAAAATGGCAAGCCATGGCTAATTCACAACCTCCGCCTAATGCAAATCCATTCACGCAAGCAATGATTGGTTTAGGAGAATTTTCTATTTTAAAAAATACATCTTGTCCTCTTTTGGCAAGGGCAGTCGCATCTTCTTTCGACAATGATTCAAATTCTTTTATATCAGCGCCGGCTACAAAACTTTTTAAGCCCGCACCCGTTATCACAACACTTTTAATTTCTGGAAATTTATATACTCGGTCCATGACGGCATCAAGATCTTTCATCACTTGTTGATTCAATGCATTTAATTTGTCGGGACGATTAATGGTAATGATCAAAGTATGATCCTCCATTTTTGTAAACAAAGTTTGAAATGATGACATATTGTTTCAATTTAGAAATTAAAAAAGTAGTTTACTTATGGTTTTCGGCCACCCATTGTTTTATATAGCTAGCAATATCGGCAGTATTAGTTCCAGGCGCAAACAAAGTGCCAATACCCATTTCTCGAAGTGTAATACTGTCTTGTTCTGGAATAATACCACCCCCTGTTAAAAGCACATTAGTTAATCCTTTTTCTTGCATGAGTTGATACACTTTTGGAAAAACAGTCATGTGTGCACCAGAAAGAATACTAATACCAATGGCATCTACATCTTCTTGTAAGGCAGCCTGCACCACCATTTCAGGGCTTTGACGTAGGCCTGTATAAATAACTTCCATGCCTGCATCACGAAGGGCAGTGGCAATTATTTTAGCACCACGGTCATGTCCGTCTAGTCCAACTTTAGCTACTAATACTCTAATGGGTTTCATTACTATTAAATTACATTATTTTTCTGAAATTAATTGCAAACTATGTTCAATTCTTGCTACTGTATCAGAAAGTTCAATTGATTCAATGATGTCGAATACACCTGGTCCAAATTTACCACCCACTAGCATAATTCTAAGAGGTAGTAATAAGTCACCAGGTTTTACTTCATGCGCAGTGGCTAATTCTTTAAAACTTAATTCAAGGCTTGCTGCTGGAAGTGTTTTTATACCCTCCGAAATTTGTTGAGCGTATGATTTTACCAATGCTTCAAAAAACTGCTGCTTTTTTTCTTCCCATTTAGGTAAGATAGCGGCTGTGTCAATAGTGGTGGGTGCAGCAAAAAAGAAATGGCTTTGCGTGATAAAGTCCGCTAGTAAATGACAGCGGTCTTTTACTAGTCCAATTACTTTTACTAAGTAAGCGGGTACGTGTACTTCAATTTTTGCAGCATCCAAAAAGGGTTGAAGTAATGTTGCCAATACTTTATTATCTGTTATTTTTATCCATTCTTGGTTGAACCATTTTGCTTTTTCATAATCGAATTTTGCGCCACCTTTATGCACTCTTCCAATATCGAAGCTGGCCACTAATTCATCCAAACTAAATATTTCTTTATCCGTTCCATCGTTCCAGCCTAATAGGGCTAAGAAATTAATAAAGGCTTCGGGTAAAAATCCTTTCTCTTTAAAACCAATGGTGGTTTCTTTAGTGTTAGGGTCGTTCCAATCCATCGCAAATACAGGAAAGCCTAATCGCTCACCATCACGCTTGCTTAATTTGCCACTGCCTTCTGGTTTTAATATTAAAGGTAAATGCGCCCAATTAGGCATTTTATCTAGTCCAAATAAATACTTCCACAATAATATATGCACGGGTGCGCTAGGTAGCCACTCTTCTCCTCTAAAGGCATGGGTAATTTTCATTAAGTAATCATCCACTACTACCGCTAAATGATAAGTAGGCATGCCGTCTGCTTTTAATAAAACTTTATCATCAACGGTGCTTACATCAAAGCGTACTTCACCTCTAATCATGTCTGTAAATACCACTTCTTCTTCATCGGGTACTTTTATACGAATAACATGAGGGGTTCCTTTTTTCAATAATTCAGTTACTTCATTTTCACTTAGTGAAATAGAATTTTTCATTTCCATTCTATGCGCGCGACTGTATTGAAAATTGGGCACTTGTTTTCTTTTCTCTTCTAAATCTTCTGGGGTATCAAATGCATAGTAAGCAAAACCGTTCTCTATTAAAATTTGTGCATATTGAGTATAAGTAGCTTTGCGCTCACTTTGTCTATAAGGTCCGTAGGCGCCACCGTGCACTGTACTTTCGTCTGGGGTTAGTCCGCACCAGTTCAATGTGTCTATAATATATTGTTCGGCGCCGGCTACAAATCGAGATTGATCGGTGTCTTCTATTCTTAAAATAAATTCTCCTCCATGATGCTTTGCAAATAAATAATTAAATAAAACCGTCCTTACCCCACCTAAGTGAAGACCTCCTGTGGGGGAGGGTGCAAACCTGACTCTAACCTTTGAATCCATGCTCTTTTTTATTTATACAAAGATAATATTCAAATGGGCAAAAGAACTATTTATCTTTGGGTATGTATTTAGTAAAAACACCTTTTTGGTTGAGGGCCTTTTACCCCTCTTGTACTTGGAAAATACCCAGTGCTGAAAAGGTTATTTATTTAAGTTTTGACGATGGTCCGCATCCAGAAGCTACCCCTTTTGTTTTAGGAGAATTAAAAAAGTACAATGCTAAGGCTAGCTTTTTTTGCATTGGTAAAAATGTGGATGCCCATCAAAATTTATATGCAACAATTATTGAACAAGGGCATACTGTGGGCAATCATAGCTATGATCATTTAAATGGATGGAAAACTGATACAGCTGATTATATTCAGAATATAAAATTAGCTGGTAAATTAATTCAGTCTAATTTATTTCGCCCACCTTATGGAAGAATAACTAGCGCGCAAATAAAAAAAATAAAAGCAGATAAAACTTTACCTCAAGAAATTATTATGTGGGATGTTTTAAGTGGCGATTTTGATTTAACATTATCACCCGAAGCTTGCACTAAAAATGTAATCAAAAATACGAGTGAAGGTTCTATTGTTGTTTTTCATGATAGTGCGAAGGCCTTTGAAAGATTAAAAATAGCACTGCCTGCTATGCTTGCTCATTTTACTAATTTGGGGTATACATTTGAGGCCATTCAATAATTCTATTTTGAACAATTAGAAGCAAAAAAAAGGCCAAGGTAGAAACCCCAGCCGTATAATCCGTACCCTATAAAAAACAAAGTTTGTTGTCTGTACTAATAAGACCATTGTTGTCTACATAGCTAAAACGACATATTATAGGGTTTATTATGTAATGAGTAAAAAATAGTGTTTTTTTGTAGTCTAAGTAATTATGTAAAGTCTTATGAGATTTATTGATACACATGCCCACCTTTATTCCAGCCCTATTAAACAAAACATAGAGGGCATAATGAAAAGTGCAATGGATAATGGTATTGATACTATTATTATGCCTGCTATTGATAGTACAACTTTAGAGGCAATGTTGGAAGTGGAAGCAAGCTATCCTAAAAATTGTATGGCCATGATGGGTTTGCATCCATGCTCGGTGAAAGAAAATGTAAAAGAAGAATTAGCCATTATTGAAGCGCAACTACAAAAAAGAAAATTTATAGCCATTGGAGAAATTGGCCTTGATTATTATTGGGATAAAACATTTACGACTCAGCAGATGGAGGCTTTTGAAATTCAAATGCAGTGGGCCTTGGATTATAAATTACCAATTGCCATTCATACACGTAATGCCATGGGAGAAACTATTGAAGCGGTAAAGCCTTTTGCTAAAAAAGGATTGCGTGGAATTTTTCATTGTTTTAGTGGAAGCGAGGAGTCGGCTGAACAAATTATTTCAATGGGTTTTCATTTAGGTTTGGGAGGTGTGCTTACTTATAAAAATGCAGGCGTAGCAGAAGCCATTAAAGATATACCTATGGAGTGGTTGGTATTAGAAACAGATGCACCTTATTTATCTCCTGTGCCTTATCGTGGAAAAACGAATGAACCATCTTATATGATACAAGTAGCCATGAAATTAGCAGAGATTAAAAATTTGCCTTTGCATGAGATTGCAGCTATCACAACAAGCAATGCGGAAAAGCTATTTGGATTGGGTAATCCCTAAAACACCAATTATTTATTTTACATTTGCAGTCCTAATAGAGAGGTGTCCGAGTGGTTTAAGGAGCACGCTTGGAAA
>JABMML010000111.1 GCA_013205585.1 Chitinophagaceae bacterium
AAGTGATTAAAAAATGGGTAGAGGATAAACCTATTAAAAAGCTCATATTTGTAAAAGGGAAGATGGTAAATATTGTAATTTAATAGTTTAAAAATAAGCATGGCAAATTCACCTTTAGATAATACGAATAATGAAATCAACTCTTTAGACAAAGAGTTTGAAAATAGTATTCGTCCCAGAGAAATGGAAGCCTTTGCGGGACAGCCACAGCTTATTGAAAATATTAGCATTTTTATTAAGGCTGCCAAGATGCGCGGTGAACCCTTAGATCATATTTTATTTCACGGCCCTCCAGGTTTAGGCAAGACTACCTTAAGTAGAATTGTAGCCAATGAAATGGGGGTGCAAATAAAAGAAACCTCAGGTCCAGTGATTGAAAAGCCAAGCGACTTAGCAGGACTTTTAACCAGCTTAGAACCCAATGATGTTTTATTTATAGATGAGATACACCGCTTAAGTACGGTGGTGGAAGAGTATTTATATGCGGCCATGGAGGACTATAAGATAGATATCATGATTGATAGTGGCCCCAATGCAAGAAGTATTCAAATTAATCTGAATCCCTTTACATTAGTGGGTGCTACTACAAGAAGTGGACTGTTAACAGCGCCACTACTTTCAAGGTTTGGCATTAAGTCTCGCTTGGAATATTATCCAGCCACTGTGATTGAAAAAATTATTCTAAGAAGTGCGGGCATATTAAATGTGAATATTAATTCTGCTGCGGCTGGAGAAATTTCTAGAAGAAGTAGGGGTACACCCAGAATTGCGAATGGATTATTAAGACGTGTACGTGATTTTGCGCAAGTATTAAACGATGGTATTGTAGATATAGGCATTACACAACATGCACTTAAAGCATTGAATGTAGATGAACATGGATTAGATGAAATGGATAATAGAATATTACTTGCCATTATTGAAAAATTCAAAGGAGGCCCTGTAGGTATTAGTACTATTGCTACTGCAGTAGGTGAGGAGTCGGGCACCATTGAAGAAGTATACGAGCCTTTTTTAATTCAAGAAGGTTTTTTACAAAGAACCCCAAGAGGTAGAGAAGTTACACAGAAGGCCTATAAGCACTTAGGAAAGAAGCCGCCTTCAGGACATGCTTCTAATAACCCTGAATTGTTTAGATAGTATAGAATTTGCAACTTCACTACTTTAATTATTTGAATTTAATAATCTTATATAAGTTTTTAATTTCATTCATAACTTCTATTTCATATTCCTTTTTATAAGCAAATTTGAAATTTTGGGTTCTTCTTCGTTTGAAATTTATTAAATTAGTTTTTACTATTGAAGTATTCAAAAATAATTTCTTCAATTTTGATAATATCGTCTAATGTTTGATTAAATTTACAAATTTCATTCTGCCCTTTAGGGTCATAATATTGTAGCTTAATAATTTTATCTTTAGTTATTAATTTAAAAATTTCATAACCCATATCAAAAGTAGTAGTTTCACAAGTAGTATCTAATGAATCAAGTTTAGCACCATCGACTAAGTTCCATATATTATATTTTGTAATATCCTTCCAAATAGATTTATTTGATGATTTTGTATCTACCCATGAAAAATAACTATTTATATCAGGTTTTGTTTCGACAAATTCTAGTTGATTAGTAATTAATTTTAAACGAGTATCTGAATTGTAAGGTACTTTATCACCAATAAAATTATTTTTAAGTGGTGATGAATAACGGTAAAAATAAACTAAACTATCTTTCTTCGCAATTATTAAATAATTATGAGTATAACCCCGATTAGAGTATGAATAAAGAATTGTTGAATCAAAATCTTTTTGTAATATTTCTTCTAAAGGATTTGAAGCTGAAATGATTTTCTGTGTCAATCCATTTATACTTAAAATCAATATTATAGAAAGTATAATTATTTTTTTCATATATTATATTTACTAATTAAATTTTTATTACCAATTTTAACAAATATTAGAAAATTTTAGAATTTATTTGACATTCTACTTAATGAATTAAGAACAAAGTAGTTGAGAATTTTGTATTTCATATTTTTTGATATTAGATATTATTTACATGTCTGTCCTTCGTTACCTAATTCATGCCTTGCATTAGTTGCATTGCTGGCATCTTGAGTATCCTTGCTTAAACT
Organism: Chitinophagaceae bacterium; assembly: GCA_013205585.1. Taxonomy (GTDB): domain Bacteria; phylum Bacteroidota; class Bacteroidia; order Chitinophagales; family Chitinophagaceae; genus Sediminibacterium. The sequence continues at coordinate 2,132 of JABMML010000111.1, forward strand.
TTTAAAATAAGAAGTTTCTTGTAAACCACCTAAAGCTAATGCATTTGCGTCAATTGAAGACAGATTTGGGAATAACGAAATCAATGAAGCGCTCATCCAACCAACATATTGAGAATTTGCAATCACTTCCTCTTTCTCCATCCCGTTTTGTGCAATATTTTGTGACGCAATATATCCATGAATCATTTCATGTAAAATTGTTGCAGCTATGAATTCTTTAGAAGAATTTTTACCATAATTTATAGAAATATTCACAGTTAATATACCATTATTTCGATTTGCAGTAGAATTCCCGGCAACACTTAACCCTTTCAAATTAGTTAAATTTAGAACATCCCTAATATTCATATTACAATTTTCATTCAATCCAAATTCTCTATTAATATATGACATTACTTCATTTTGTTTATCTTTTGATAAGATATCATTCATTACTGAAGATATACAAGGATCTGTTATATTAATGTTTATATCATCAACAATACCATCAGATACATCTCTGCCACCAACATATACACCGCCTCCACCGCCTCCACCACCTCCGTCAAATCCGTCAACTTGAATATTATAATAGCTAGAAATATAGATTAACCCGTAGTCATAACTTCCAAATCTATAAGAATTTCTTTTTGAATTATGCATAACGACAGTTAATAAGTCACAACCATCACATGGTGGTTCAGTATCGAAAGTAGTTTGATTTGACTGTGATGTTTTACTATTAAATGCAGATTTTGAAACAATACCTTGTTTAAAAATTTCTTTTTTTAATCTAACTCCTTTTAAATTATATATTGTAATAGATCCATTGAAATTTTTATAATCATATATGTCAACTTGTTTTGAAAAGTATATACTATCTGGTAATATTTTTATCAAATAACCATTAATACTGTTTTTATTTTTTGTAGCAACTAGTTGTAATTTTTCACCATTTATATAATTCATTGATAGTGTTATAGTCACACTTTTTATATTATTTGAATCAAAATTAATGAATGCCTTATCCCAGTCAATTGATGGGGGCGTAATATCTTCTGGCCCTAGGTTAAAAGATTTGATATTATTTTCGACGTTTACGCCTTTTGTTTTATTACTAACAATGGAATCATGCCAAAACTTTACTTGACTAACTAATGATTTTAGTTCATTTGTAGAAGTTTGATTATCATTTTGAATGGTCAAGCTGCTTTCTTTATTACAAGAACTAAGTACAATAAAAAAT
>JABMML010000112.1 GCA_013205585.1 Chitinophagaceae bacterium
AACCATAGCTCTGAAGGTTTAAACCAAATGACTTATAACCGTTGTATTGGTACTCGTTATTGCGCGAACAACTGTCCTTTCAAAGTGCGTCGCTTTAACTGGGCCGATTATTCTGGAGCAGATAGCTTCCCAGACAATCAAAGAGAAGTATTGAACGATGTAGTATTAGATATGAACGACGACTTAACAAGAATGGTATTAAACCCAGATGTGACTGTGCGTTCTCGTGGTGTGATTGAAAAATGTTCTTTCTGCGTTCAACGTTTACAAGCAGCTAAATTAGATGCGAAAAAAGAATCTCGTCCAATGGTAGACTCAGATTTGAGAGTGGCTTGTCAACAATCATGTCCTACCAATGCCATCAACTTTGGTAACTCAAACGATAAACATAGCGCTATTACTAAAGTACGCGTAGAGAATCCGAATCGTCAGTTTTATGTATTAGAGCAATTACACGTTTTACCGAATGTGACTTATTTAGCCAAAGTAAGAAACTCTGAGGAAGAAGAACATGAAACAGAAGCGGCTCATTAATAATAAGTACAGATTAAAAAATTAGAAATAGTAAAAGATGCATATTAAATACGAATCACAGTTGCGCGAACCATTGGTATATGGTGAGAAAAATTTTCACCAAGTTACTGAAGACATCTTGCGCCCTATTGAAGTGAAGCCATCTCGTTTATGGTACATTGGTTTTTTCATTGCTGTTACTCTTTTATTATTTGGAGTATATAGTTTATATCGTGAGGTAACTTACGGTATTGGCCAGTGGAACTTAAATAAAACAATTGGATGGGGTTGGGATATTACCAACTTCGTATGGTGGGTAGGTATTGGTCATGCGGGTACTTTAATTTCCGCTGTATTATTATTATTCCGTCAAGGTTGGAGAACTGGGGTGAACCGTGCTGCGGAGGCGATGACTATTTTTGCCGTTATGTGTGCTGGTCAATTCCCTATCTTCCACATGGGTCGTGTTTGGTTAGCGTTTTTCATTTTGCCTTATCCTAACTCACGTGGTCCATTATGGGTGAACTTTAACTCACCTTTATTATGGGACGTATTTGCCATCTCTACTTATTTTACTGTTTCATTATTATTCTGGTACTCTGGTTTATTACCCGATCTAGCCACTGTGCGTGATCGTGCCTTTACTAAACTAAGACAAAAATTATACGGTATTGCTGCATTTGGTTGGACAGGTTCTACTAAACATTGGCAACGTCACGAGAGTTTATCTTTAGTGTTGGCGGGTTTAAGTACTCCATTAGTATTATCGGTACACACTATTGTATCTTTTGACTTCGCTACTTCAGTAATTCCTGGTTGGCATACAACTATCTTCCCTCCTTACTTCGTAGCAGGTGCCATTTTCTCTGGCTTTGCGATGGTACAATCTTTATTAATTGTGGTGCGTAAAGTATTCGGATTAACAGACTATATCACTATTGGTCACATCGACTTAATGAATAAAGTAATTGTACTTACAGGATCTATTGTAGGTATTGCTTACTTAACAGAATTATTTATGGGTTGGTATTCTCAAAATAAATATGAAGGGTATACCTTCTGGTACAGCCGTGCTTATTTATTTAGCCCTTATGGTTGGAGTTATTGGGGTATGATGACATGTAACGTATTATCTCCTCAAATTTTCTGGTCTAGAAAAATGAGAAGAAATGTTTTCGTTACTTTTTTCATGAGCATCATTGTAAATATTGGTATGTGGTTTGAGCGTTTTGTAATTATTGTAACTTCTTTATACCGTGATTATTTACCTTCTAGCTGGTCTATTTACTATAGCCCTTCTATTTGGGAAGTAGGTTTCTACTTAGGAACCTTTGGTTTATTCTTTACTTGCTTCTTCTTATTCGCTAAATATTTTCCTGTTATTGCGGTAGCAGAAATTAAATATGTATTGAAAAGAAGTGGAGAATCTTTCAAACCTGCATTTGAAAAATTGGAAGCAGAACCCTTGGATAAATTTGTTCACGATAATGCACATGCACACTAATTATAATATCGATTAAGAAAAAATTATGGCACAAAAGAAATTTGTAGTTGGCTGTTTTGATGAAGAAAAAGTTTTATTCCCTGCGGTAAAGCAAGTGCGTACTGCTGGTTATAAAATTAAGGATGTATACACGCCCTTCGCCGTGCATGGTTTAGACCACGCATTGGGTATGCGCGAAACAAGCTTACACACTGCAGGATTTATTTATGGTATCACTGGTACAGCTACTGCTGTAAGTACCATTAGTTGGATTTTCACAAAAGACTGGCCTTTAAATATTGGTGGTAAACCCCATTTTGCTTTACCGGCCTGGGTACCAATTATATTTGAGCTAACTGTTTTGTTTGCAGCCGTGGGTATGGTGATGACTTTTTGCTGGTTATGTCAATTAGCGCCTGGTGTTAAAAAACATCATTTTCATAAGCGTGCTACCGACGATTTATTTGTAATGGTCATTGAGTGCACCGATAAAACCAATACAGATGATTTACTAGCCTTCTTAAAATCAAATGGCGCTATTGAAACCGATGTACAAGTGGCAGAAGAAGAATGGTGGTTTGGTACTTATGATAAGGACGATGATTTATATAATACTAAACAAGTGGCCCTTTAAGCAATTATAATCTAACGAATAAGATGAATAAAAATAATATTAATAAGAATCTGCTTTTAACCATTGCTATAGCAACTATTGCCTTGCTTAGTTGTAATGAAGTGAAGCGTACACCTGGTACTGTCTATGTGCCCGATATGGCCTATAGCCGTGCATATGAATCCTACGCCGATCATAGTAACTTAAAAGAAAAAGGTATTCATTATGATAACTTTCCTGTAGCAGGTACTATTGCCCGTGGCAAGGAAATGCCTTTCCCTTATGCAATAGATAAACCAGGCGATACAACGAATTACAATGCTTCTAAATTAGTTCCGAATCCAATTGATTCTTTAGTGGGAAGAGATATTGCAGAAGCAGAGCGTTTGTATTTAGTGAATTGTGGAATTTGTCATGGCACTAAATTAGATGGCAATGGTCCTTTATATAAAGATGGCAATGGTCCTTATGCTGCAAAACCTGCTACATTAGTAGGCGATGCTAAATATGAGAACATGCCAGCAGGTCAAATGTTTTATTCTATTGCGTACGGAAAAAACTTGATGGGTTCATACGCATCTCAATTGAATAAGCGCCAACGCTGGATGATTATAAAATACATTAAGAATAAACAAAAGAAGTAAGATGGCATCTATTAAAGAGCAATTCGAAATTCCTGGTAGACTTAAAACATGGTCTTATGCGTTAATAGGCATAGGCGCCGCTGCTTTATTGTATGGTATGTTTACCAAAGGATTTAGTTCGGACGAACATGAGCAAGTACATTTTTGGGGAACCTTAATGTACAATACTATTTTCTGGACTTTAGTAACCAATGCTGCTATGTTCTTTATTTGTTTTAACACCATGGCACAAGCTGCTTGGATACAATCTTTTAGAAGAATTGCAGAAGCCATTTCAACCTTAGTGCCCATTTTTGGTGGTATCACATTATTAGTATTATTCTATGTTATATTAAGTCATAATCATCATATCTATCATTGGTTAGATGCGGAAGCAGTGGCCAAGGATCCTATCTTAAAAGGTAAAGTGGGTTTCTTGAATCCTACTTTCTTTATTATTTGGACTTCACTTACTATTATATTATGGAGTTATTTTGGATATAGAATGCGTCAAATTAGTTTAGAAGCAGATATCGCTCCAATGGATCGCGAAGCAGCACATAAATTTAATATTAGAAGTATGACCCGCTCTGGATTTTTCTTAGTGTGGTTTGCTTTAACAGTAGCTTCTACGGTTCCTTGGTTATGGTTAATGAGCCTTGACGCACATTGGTATTCTACCATGTATAGCTGGTATACTTTTGCAAGTTCATTTGTAGCAGGTATGGCCTTAATTGCTTTATGGTTAGTGTACATGAAAAACAAAGGCTATATGGAACTATCGAATAGCGAGCACTTACACGATGTAGGTAAGTATATGTTTGCCTTCTCTATATTCTGGACTTATTTATGGTTCTCACAATACATGCTTATTTGGTATGCGAATATTCCTGAAGAAACCGTTTACTTCAAGCACCGTGTGCAAGGAGCCTACAAACCTATTTTCTTTTTGAACTTATTTATTAATTTCCTTTGCCCATTAATTATATTAATGAAGCGTTCTGCTAAACGTAATTTTACTTTAGTAGCCTTCATGGCCGTGCTTATTTTATTTGGACACTGGATTGACTTTTATCAAATGGTAATGGGGTCTTTAATGAAAGAACACGTTTCATTGGGTTGGCTGGATTTTGGTATTTTATCTTTTTTCGTTGGTGTGATGATATTAATGGCAGCGCGTTCTTTAGCAAGCAAGCCACTGATACCTAAATACCATCCTTTCCTTAAAGAAAGTATTATTCATCAAGTATAATTATTGATCTAGAAAAAACAAATTATGAGTTTAATTTTATCTGTTACAATCATCGTGTTCATATATGTGGTAATTTTTCAAATTGCCAAAGCAAGTGAATACGTATCTGTTTTAAAAGGCGAAGAAGCCAGCCGTCAACAAAATAATAAAATCAACGGATTTTTGATGGTTACTTTTTTGGTCCTAGGCTTTGTAGGTATTTATGTTTGCAATAAAGTCTATTATGGTAAAACACAATTAGCACAAGGTGCAGCAAGTATTCAAGGAGAGAAAGTAGATGAAATGCTTTTTATAACCTTAATTGTTACTGGCATCGTGTTTGTGATTACCCAAATATTATTATTTTGGTTTGCGTATAAATACCAAGAAGATAAAAATCGTAAAGCATTCTTCTTTACACATAGCACTAAATTAGAATTACTTTGGACAGCCATTCCTGCCATTGCATTAACAGTATTGGTCGTATTTGGTTTACGCAACTGGTTTTTCTTCACATCGGAAGCGCCTAAAAATGCATTGGTCGTAGAAGTGACTGGAAAACAATTTGGATGGATATTCCGTTATCCAGGAAAAGACGCTGTGTTTGGAAAAAAATATTACAAGAACATTGACCCTGCTACGAACTCTGTGGGTATTGTATGGGACGATACTTATTCTAAGGATGATATTTTAACAGAGCAAACAATGTATGTGGTGAAAGGCAAACCTATTAAATTAATACTTGGTTCAAGAGATGTAATTCATGATGTAGGTTTAACGCATTTCCGTTTAAAGATGGACGCTGTGCCTGGTATTCCTACCACCATGTGGTTTACGCCTATTTATACTACCAAAGAAATGCGTGAGAAAACAGGTAACCCCAATTTCAGTTATGAAATTTCTTGCGACCAAATATGTGGTAATGGACACTATTCTATGAAAGGAATTATAGAAGTGGTAGATCAAGAAGAGTATGATATGTGGATGGCAAAACAAAAGCCACAATACTTCACTGCATTTCCTGAAAAGGATCCCACTGCAGTGCCGGTAGCAGCAGCAGATACAACTGCTAAAGTAACCACAGCAAAAATGTAAAATAAACTTTAAGTAGGTATCTACTTAAATAAAAATAGAAAAATTAAAAATATTTAAATAAAAGGTATGAGTCACGAAGCAGCATTACATAATCATGAAGGTCATGAAAGTCACGGACATGATGATCATGGTCATCACGAACACCATGATACATTTTTAACTAAATATGTATTTAGTCAAGACCATAAAATGATCGCGAAGCAGTTCTTGATCACGGGTATGGTTTGGGCAGTACTAGGGGGTTTAATGAGCGTATTATTCCGTTTGCAATTAGGGTATCCTGATTCTAGCTTTCCTTGGTTAGAGTCTCTTTTAGGTAAGTGGGCAAAGGGTGGTCAAATTACACCAGCAGCTTATTATGCTTTAGTCACTACTCACGGAACTGTATTAGTGTTCTTTGTATTAACTGCAGGCTTGTCTGGTACCTTTGCTAACTTTTTAATTCCATTACAAATTGGTGCACGCGATATGGCGTCTCCATTTATGAATATGTTAAGCTATTGGTTCTTCTTTACCGCTAGTATGATTATGTTATCTTCTTTATTTGTAGAAACAGGACCTTTCAGTGGTGGTTGGACAGCTTATCCTCCATTGTCTGCCTTACACGATGCCTCTCCTGGTTCTAAAACAGGTATGGACTTATGGCTTATTTCAATGGCCTTATTCGTAGTCTCTTCTTTATTAGGAGGCTTGAACTATATCGCTACTATCTTGAACATGCGTACTAAAGGAATGACTATGACGCGCTTACCTTTAACTATTTGGGCATTGTTCTTTACAGCAGTATTAGGGGTATTATCTTTCCCAGTATTATTGTCTGGTTTAATCTTATTAATTTTTGATAGAAACTTCGGTACTAGTTTTTATCTATCTGATATTTTTGTGAATGGAGTAGGTGCTTTATCTAACGAAGGTGGATCTGCTATTTTATATCAACACTTATTCTGGTTCTTAGGTCACCCTGAGGTATATATTATATTATTACCAGCCTTGGGTATGGTATCTGAGATTATATCGGTGAATTCTCGTAAACCTATTTTTGGTTATATGGCCATGTTGGGCTCTTTGTTTTCCATTGCCATTTTAGCCTTCTTAGTGTGGGCGCATCATATGTTCGTTACAGGATTAAACCCATTCTTAGGATCGGTATTCGTTCTATTAACTTTATTAATTGCAATACCTTCTGGTATTAAAGTATTTAACTGGTTAACTACTTTATGGAGAGGTAATATTCGTTTCACGCCAGGTATGTTATTCGCTATCGGATTTGTAAGTTTATTTATTTCTGGTGGTTTAACAGGTATTTGGTTGGGTAACGCTGCTTTGGATATTTATTTACACGATAGTTATTTCGTAGTAGCACATTTCCATATTGTAATGGGTGTGGCCTCTATGTTTGGAATGTTTGCGGGTGTATACCACTGGTACCCTAAAATGTATGGCCGCTATTTAAATAATTCATTAGGTTACTTACACTTCTGGATTACATTTGCTGGCGCTTATTTAATTTTCTGGCCTATGCATTACCAAGGTTTAGCGGGTATGCCTCGTCGTTATTTCGATTTTAGCATTTGGGAAAGTTTCAAACAATTTGCTGATTTAAATCGTTTTATTAGTACAGTAGCAATGATTGTTTTTGCAACACAAATTTTATTCTTAATTAATTTCTTCTATTCTATATTTAAAGGACGTAAAGTAACGGTCTTGAATCCTTGGGAAGCAAATACTTTAGAGTGGACAACGCCTATTCGTCCTGGACATGGTAACTGGCCTGGTGAAATACCAGAAGTGCACCGTTGGCCTTATGATTACAGTAAAGATGGACATGACTTTATTCCACAAAACACACCGGTGGGTGAAGATGAAAGTAGCACACACTAATTAAAAATTGAAACAAACAATTACTAATTACGCGCAGTTAATGAAATTCACCCTAAGTTTTACAGTGGTGTTTACTTGTGTAATTTGTTATATGTTGGCACCAAAGGTCATGACCTATGATTGGTCTATGATTTTACTTTTAACCTTTGCGGGTTTATGTATTACAGGAAGTGCAAACGCCATTAACCAAGCCGTTGAAAAAGATACCGATGCCTTAATGAAACGCACGGCGAATAGGCCTGTAGCTTCGGGTAGAATGTCGCAACAAACAGCGTATACTTTTGCAACTATAACCGGCATTTTAGGAATAGCTATTATGTGGAAGTATTTTAATTTTTCTTCAGCACTACTTTCTGCTTTTAGTTTATTCTTGTATGCTTTTATTTATACGCCACTCAAAAAAATAAATTCTATAGCCGTTTTAGTGGGCGCTTTTCCTGGGGCCCTTCCTTGTTTAATTGGATATGTAGCTGGCAACGACGGCTTTGCTTATGCAGGCCTTGCATTATTTTTGATTCAATTCTTATGGCAGTTCCCACATTTTTGGGCCATTGCCTGGGTGTCTCATTCCGATTATTCTAGAGTAGGTTTTAAATTATTGCCTGCTAAAGAAGGGCCAACTCGTTTTACTGCCTTGCAATCCATTATGTATGCAGTGCTTATGATACCTGTTGGTTTTATACCCTATTATTTAAACTTAACAGGACAAATAAGCATGTGGGTTTTATTAGTTGCTAATATTTTTATGGTCGTACAATGTGTAAGACTGTATCAGAATATGGGCGTACCTGCTGCAAGAAGAGTTATGTTTAGTAGTTATATTTATTTACCCATTGTTTATTTAGCCTTACTCGCAGATAAATTATAAAAATTATTTTATGTCAACAGCATTAAACACAAAAAATAAAATACATCCATATAAGATGTATTTATATATAGGACTCGGCAGCATTGTAATGATGTTTGCTGGATTAACCAGTGCCTATATTGTAAAAAAGAGCCAGGCCAATTGGTTGGATTTTGAACTTCCTAAAGTATTCTTTATTGCGACCGTAGTTATTTTACTAAGTAGCTTTACCATTCAAATGGCGGTCAAAAAGGCTAAAGAAGGTCTTCAAACCCCTTACCGTAGTTTTTTAACTATAACCGCTTTTTTAGGGGTGGTTTTTATGAATTTACAGTACCAAGGCTTCATGGCACTTCAAGCCAATAATATCGCTTTAACCGGTCCAAGAAGCAATTCAGCAGCCTCTTTTTTGTTCGTTATTACCCTTTTGCACCTATTACACGTTTTAGGTGGGGTGATAGCCATCTTTGGGGTACGTTTTAAGTCTTTGTCGGCCAAAAACAACACAGAAAATACCTTGCCGGTAGATTTGCTATCTACCTACTGGCATTTTGTAGATATACTTTGGATTTACCTTTTTGTCTTCCTTCAATGGATTGGATAAAGGGCCTAGATTGTTAAAGATAAATACAAAAAAACCCAGTTTTTTGATACGAATATCCTTGATAGCTAATATTTTTGCACTGAAATAGAAATTGAAAATGTCAACAACAACAACCGCTTCGCCAAATGAAGCAAAATTGTGGGAAGGAGGGAAAAGTCCCTTTAATTCTGAGTACGGAAAAGTAATGATGTGGTACTTTCTAATGAGTGACGCCTTTACTTTTGGTGCCTTTTTAATTTCTTATGGTACAGTCCGTTTTTCAACCAATGGATGGCCCGATTCTAACGAAGTTTTTAGAAGTTTTCCTTTTGCGCCAGAAGGAGTACATGCGCCCTTGGTGTTTGTAAGTATCATGACTTTTATATTAATTATTAGTTCTGTGACCATGGTCTTAGCAGTGCATGCTGGTAAGAATATGGATAAGCAAGGCGTTGTGAGAAATATGATTTTAACTATTATTGGGGGTATCGCTTTTTTAAGTTGTCAAGCTTGGGAGTGGAATCATTTATTTCATGAAGGTGCTTGGTGGGGAGCAAATCCTTTTTTAAATGCCGATGGCACTGCGAGCACTACTAATTTCACCAACTTCTTTTTTACCATTACAGGTTTTCACGGCTTCCACGTATTTAGTGGGGTGCTTATTAATATTATCATGTTAATCATGACACTCATGGATAAGTTTGAGCAAAGAGGTCATTATTTAATGATTGAGAAAGCAGGTTTATACTGGCACTTTGTAGACTTAGTTTGGGTATTTGTATTTACTATCTTTTATTTATTATAATTAGCATTCAAAAATTTATATGTCACATTCACACTCAGATCAAGAAGCACATAACGCAGAAGCGATGGCGGAAATTAAAAAAGTAACGATAATTTTATCGGTATTTACTATTGTAGAATTAATCTTAGGTTTCTGGATGATTGGCATGACTTCTGCAGTATTAAAATTAACTATTAAAGGAACTATTGTTATTTTAATGATGGCTAAGGCTTTTTATATAGTTGCTTATTTTATGCACTTAAAGCATGAAGTAAAAAACTTAATCATGACCATTGTGGTGCCTTTGTTATTGTTCGTTTGGTTTATTGGGGCTTTTTTATGGGATGGTAGTTCATTCAGAAATTTGCGTAATAATTACAATCCTTATTTTAAAGAACAGGCCACTATTAAAGTTGAAAAGAAAGTAGAGGAGCGTAAAGCTACTGATGCAAAGCACGAAGCCGCTGCAACAAAACATGAAACTGTAGAAACAACGCATGAAGCTACTAAACCGGAAGTAGAACCCTATTATTAAATAGTAGGAATAAAGAAAAGGTTGCGTAGTGTTGAGTTGAAATAAAGCTTAACATAGGATATGAAAAAAAGAGCGGAGCACCAAATTAAACGAGACGAACAAGTTAAAGCGGGTGCTTACGATGGAAGGTATAAGGTGAAAGTAGTACCGAATAAAAAGAAGAAATTATCAAGAGAGGGAGCTCGAGGGCCCTTTTCCAAGAAACTAAACCACCCCGATACTAGAGGTGGTTTTTTAAATATTTAATATGTCTAAGAAATCTATTTATGGTTTATTAATTGCACTAGTAATACCAGTAGCCTGTTACCTGTGGTTGAAATCGTCTAGCGATACAGCCGTCATCATGCCTCGTCATTATTTATTAGACTCTGTTATAGAGCAAGTAGTGGATGGTAAACAAAAATCGGATAGTGTTTGGCACAAAACGAAGAATATACAATTGGTGAATCAATTGGGTGATACGGTTCATTTATATGATCAGCAAGGGAAAATAATTATTTTGGATTTATTTTTTACAAGCTGTCCTAGCATTTGTCCCAAGCTTACTAGTAATATGAGTAAGCTGCAAAATTCTTTTACAAGAGGAGGAGATGTTCGTAAAAAGGTAGACACTTCTATTGTTCATTTTATGTCTCTTACCGTAGACCCTAATAGAGACAGCGTTCCTGTATTGAGGGCCTATGCCAATAAGATGGGAGTCATTGCCGACAACTGGTGGCTACTAACAGGCAATCGAGATTCTATTTATAATTTTGCTTTTGAGGAATTGAAAGTAGATCAATTTAGTCAAGAACCTATTAGCCCCGATTTTGTACATACAAACCGCTTTATTTTAATTGATAAAAAAATGCAAATTCGCGGCTACTATAATGGATTAGATTCTGCTTCTCTTTTAAAATTAGCGAAGGATGTAGGGTATTTAATGCTAGAAAAAGACAAGACTAAAAAGAATAAAATATTTCAAGACATTGTAGACCTAAGTTGGCTATGGCTAATAATAGCTTTACTAGTAAGTTGGTTTGTTTACTATTTTAATACGAAGTTTAATACTAACACAAAAAAATAGGCATTCTTAATTGAAGTATTTATTTTTAATTATAAAATAAAATTATGTTAGCACCTGTAATAAAAAAGAACGACAAACAAGCGAAATTATTAATTGGAATATTTTCAGTAGTGGTACTAGTAATAGTTAGTTTTTTAAGCAAGTTTACTATTACCGTAGAACTACCTTTTGACAAACATATTTTCGCTTTACTGAACGCCATCTTAAATGCTACAGTGGCCGTTTTATTAGTAGCAGCCTTAGTAGCGGTGAAGCAAAAAAAGTATGCTGTCCATAAAAATATTATGCTTACAGCGCTCGTATTATCGGTTTTATTTTTAGTGTCTTATATAGCGCATCATTTATTGGCAGGTGAAACTAAGTTTGGTGACACCGACCACGATGGCCTTGTGAGCATTGCAGAACAAGCAGTAGTAGGTAATTTAAGAGCCTTCTACTTTATTTTATTATTTACCCATATTATTTTAGCGGCTACTAGTTTACCTTTTATATTATTTACAGCCTACCGTGGTTTAACTAGTGAATTTGAAGACCATAAAAAAATAGCTAGAAGAATTTGGCCTATATGGTTTTATGTTGCAGTTACCGGCCCCTTGGTGTATATAATGATATCGCCTTATTATAGTTAGTTTCCTTTATTGGATTTAGCTGTTTTTTTATCTTTAGTACTTGATTTGAGCTGCTCGCTCTTATGTTTTGTAATATAGGCACTAATTTCTTGAAAATCTTTTTTAGTCATTTTGCTGGGGCCTATTACAAAGTCAACACCTTTTGGTTCTACAATAATATTTTTCATAGCTAGATATTTTTGGGAAAATATTTATCAATAAGTATTAAAGACTCTTTAGGGTTAATAATCATTCTTTGTCCATTTGTATTAACTGCACCTAAAGTTAATTCATAATGCTTAATTAAACTTGTTTTGGCATTAAAAGATATATAGCCTTCATAACCATATTCAAAAGACATTTTACAAGCAAAAGCGACTAAATTTCCGGCAACTCCTAAGTACATTTTTTGCTTATTTCTATTAAAATAGGCCGTTTCAAGTAAATCCATAAATATATGATCGGATTGTATACTTATACTAATTAAGCCTTGAATTATATTTTGATTATCTTCTAATGTTAATTTATAAATTAAGCGTCCTTTTGTATTGAATTCTTTTAACCAATCAAATGACCATTTCTTATTTCCCTTCAAAAATTTAATATCTTTTTTGTTTAATAATGAAATATTTGTTCTAAAACTATCTCCTGTAATTCTATTCAGAATAGAATTAGTTAAAGTATCAACAATGAAATTTTGATTTATTATTTGCATATCGCAACCTAATAAATCTGTTTAAACCTTTACTCAGTATAAATACTGTGTTTTTGTATTAAAATGTCAATTCTATAATGGGGTCCCAGAAATGTTTTTCGAAATCTATAATGGTTTCGTTTTTCACTTTTATTTTTTCTTTTTCTAAAAGCGTTTGCATCGTTGTAGGAGTTTCAAAATGCACCTTACCACTTAGCATTCCATTTCTATTCACCACCCTATGCGCAGGCACTTTAGGTTTTATTCCATGTGATGCATTCATGGCCCAGCCTACCATACGCGAGCTTCCACCAGTACCTAAATACTTTGCAATAGCGCCATAGCTGGTAACTCGCCCTTTAGGAATAAGACGCACAACATCAAATACATTTTGAAAAAAATCTTTAGTCTTTGGGGTCATTGGGGCCTTTATTTTCGCTTAATTCTTTAAGTAGTAATAATCTTGTTTTTATAGGCTCCGGAACGGCCTCGTATTTATAAGGACAATGTCTACATGCATTACCACAGCAATAGCCTCTTTCTTTGTGATACAATTCTGTAAATACATATTTACCATCAACATCTATATAATATTGTACTCCTTCAGTCATCTTTTAAATTTTCGTTTGCTTTAATTTTTATTTACTTTAACTTTTGTTTAGTTTTCATTTACTTTAACACCTCTTTCTCTTTTCGCATCATGTGTTTCTGTTACTTCAAATGCTGCAATCATTTCTTTTAGGGCTTCATCTTTTGCCAAAGGTAATACTGCATCAATTTTAAATTGAATATAATGAATGCGGTTACTACTTGCAATGTTCAAGCCTTCATAATAAGTTTTAATAGCACACCTTTCGTCCCATTTACCCGATTGCATAAATGCTGTTCCATATACATCATCGGTAGAAGTTAATAGAGTAAGGCCATAGAGCTCAATCACTGTTTTGGTAAATAAGTATAAATTAGGGCTATCAGTTTTTAAATGCACTATACCTCCTGGTTGAAGGAACTGCTGGTATAATCTTAAAAACTGCGGATGGGTTAATCTTTTTTTAGCTTTAGATAATCTTAATTGAGGATCGGGAAAAGTAATCCAAATTTCAGCTACTTCTTCTTTGGCAAAATATTGAATGCTCTGTTCTATCTGCGTTCTAACAAAAGCTACATTTTTAATGCCTTCTTTATTCGCAATGCTGGCACCTTTCCAAATTCTATTGCCTTTTATATCAAGGCCTAGAAAATTTTGTTCAGGAAATAGTCGCGCCAAGCCCACGGCATATTCTCCACGCCCACAAGCTAGCTCCAATACCAAGGGCTTAATAGGGCTGTTGTTTTTAGGACTATTATTAGCGCTAATTTCAAGGCTGTCTAGTGAAATGGGGAAGTCTCCCAAGCTTAATTTTTCAAAATAGGCCTTCCATTTGCCCGGCATACCCTGTGGGTATTCCAGTACATTCTCGTACTGCTTAATGGCTGCAAATTTGATCAGTTTTTTCTGGCCCATGGGGCAAAGATAAAGCTTAGCCAGTCAATAT
>JABMML010000113.1 GCA_013205585.1 Chitinophagaceae bacterium
AGCATTGGAGTGATAGGTGTGTTAACGCGTCGTAATGCAATTATTGTTTTTATGTGTATTGAACTTATGCTCAATGCAGTGAATTTATTATTAGTGGCATTTTCAAAAATGAATTATGGAGCGGCTAAGTTAATATCAGCTGCTACCACGGCAGGTATTGATGCGCAGATATTTGTATTTTTTATTATGGTCGTAGCCGCAGCAGAAGTAAGTATTGGACTAGCTATTATAGTAATGATGTACCGAAATACACATTCTATAGACATTAATTTCTTAAATAGATTAAAAAACTAAGTCAATGGCCTTCATGAAAATATTAGTGGCTTTCATTATTCTATGGCCTTTAGCTGGATTCTTATTCAACGGACTAGGTAGAAATTACTGGAGCAAAAAACTGATTGCTTACAAAGCCACTGGTTATATTGTGGCTTCCTTTATAGCAAGCATATTTGCATTTTTATATGTACAAGACAATGGTGCTGTGACGGTGCATTATTTTGATTTTATACATACCGACTCTATTAAAATACCCTTCGATTTTAAAGTAGACGCTTTGTCTTCTTTATTTTTATTAGTGATTACAGGGGTAGGTTCCTTAATACATTTGTATTCTACGGCTTATATGCAGGAAGAATCGGCACCACACTATGCGAGGTATTTTGCTTATTTGAATTTGTTTATTTTCTCCATGCTATTATTAGTCTTAGGAGATAACTATATTATTATGTTCATGGGCTGGGAAGGAGTAGGTCTATGTTCTTATTTATTAATTGGCTATTGGTTTTCGAATGGTAATTATAATTATGCAGCGAAGAAGGCCTTTATCATGAACCGCATTGGTGATCTAGGTTTTTTATTAGCCATATTTTGGCTAATCGCTAAATTAGGCACAGCGAGTTATAGCGAAGTGTTAACTGCTGAAACTGTAGCGAAATTATCTAGCGCCGATATTACAGGCATTACATTATTATTATTTGTAGGTGCGATGGGTAAGAGTGCACAAATACCTTTATTTACTTGGTTACCCGACGCGATGGCGGGTCCTACTCCTGTATCTGCCTTGATACATGCGGCCACCATGGTGACTGCTGGTATTTACATGATTACAAGAAGTAATATTTTATTTAGCCATAGCGAGATCACACAAAATATTGTTGCCATTATTGGAATTAGTACTGCTTTATTAGCAGCCACTATTGCTATTAAACAAAACGATATTAAAAAAGTATTGGCTTACTCTACAGTAAGTCAATTAGGGTATATGTTTTTAGGATTAGGCGTAGGCGCCTATTCTGGTGCTGTATTTCATGTCATTACCCATGCTTTTTTTAAAGCTTTATTATTCTTAGGGGCAGGTTCTGTGATTCATGCTATGCATCATGAACAAGACATTAGAAAAATGGGAGGCTTGAAATCGAAACTACCTATTACACATCTTACCTTTTTAATAGGCTGTATTGCCATTGCGGGTGTACCTCCGTTTAGTGGTTTCTTTTCTAAAGATGAAATACTAGCAGCTGCTTTTGAAAAAAATAAAATTTATTGGGTCTTAGGTATAGTGGGTGCAGCAATGACCGCTTTTTATATGTTCCGTTTATATGCCACTACTTTTTTAGGAAAGTTTAGAGGTAGCAACGAACAAGAAGCACATTTACATGAGAGCCCATTGGCGATGACCTTACCCTTAATAGTATTAGCTATACTAAGTGCGCTGGGTGGGGCTATTGGTATTCCACATATTATGGGAGGCCATCATTGGTTAACTGGACAACTAAGTAGTATTGTAAGCACAACTCATGAAACTAGTTTATCTGTATCTACTGAATGGATATTAATGGGTCTGTCGGTGGCCATTGCAGCCATTGCCTTATTAATAGCTTTATCAAGATATAGTAAACAAACCGATGAAGAACCTAGTTCTGCCATTGGCAAATTCTTTTATCATAAATGGTATATTGATGAGTTGTATCAAAAAGCCATCATTGAACCTTTGAATAAATTTGCATTATTTTTAAAAGAATTTATTGAAAAGAAAGTAATTGATGGAGCCGTTAACGGCACCGGCAAGCTTGTTCAATTTAGTGCTAGAAAAGTAAGGCTTATACAAAATGGGCAAGCGGGCTACTATATTTTATTTATGGTAGTGGGTATTATTATACTTTTTTTAATTTGGTTCAATGATATTACTATTTTGCGATTCATTCATACATTGACTCAAAAATAATAAGCAACCATTATGTTAATTTCATTTCTACTTATTCCAATTTTGACAGCTATTGTACTTTTGTTTATCAAAAAAGATACATTGGCTGCTCAAACTGCAATTGCTGCAAGTTTGGTAACATTGGTGTTGGCGGTTTTTGCCTCTATCAATCAAGTAGAAGCATTTGATATGGCATGGCTTCCTAGCTTAAATAGCCGATTTACCTTACAGGCAGATGGGCTTGCCAAAATTTTGATTTTATTAACTGCTATAAGTTTACCTGCTATTTTAATAACAAGTGCTAAAAACCAGTACAAGCAAAAAAATATATTTTTATCTCTTTTATTATTTACCCAAGCAGGTTTGATGGGTGTTTTTTTAGCGGGAGATGCACTACTATTTTATTTTTTCTGGGAACTGGCGCTTATACCTGTTTATTTTTTATGTTCTATTTGGGGCGGGGAGAAGCGCATTGCTATTACTTTTAAATTTTTCATCTATACTTTTTTAGGTTCCTTGTTTATGCTAATAGGCATTTTATTTTTAAATGCGCATACTGCAGAACATAGTTTTTCTATTCAAGCCTTCATACATGCCAACTTAACTGGTGAGCAAAAAATTACGGCCTTCGCACTATTTTTTATAGCCTTTGCTATAAAAATGCCCATCTTCCCTTTACATACTTGGCAACCTGATACCTATGAGCAATCGCCTACTGCTGTGACCATGGTCATGAGTGCGGTGATGGTGAAAATGGGCTTGTATGGAATTTTGAGATGGCTACTACCTTTATTTCCAGTGGCCTTTGCAGCACATACCCATGTGGTTGTATTTTTATCGGTAGTAGGTATTTTATATGCTTCTTTTATTGCCATTCGTCAAGACGATATCAAAAGATTAATTGCTTATTCTTCCATTGCACATATAGGTTTAATGAACGCAGCCATTTTTACCAATACCGGTATTGCTATACAAGGTGCTTTAATTCAATTATTTTCCCATGGCATTAATGTATTAGGATTATGGATTATTGCCGACATATTAGAGCAACAAACAGGAACAAGATCCATGCAACAAATGGGAGGGCTTGCAAAGAAGCAACCTACACTAGCCATTTTATTAGTAGGTTTTGCCTTAGCCAATATTGCCATGCCTTTAACCAATGCCTTTGTAGGTGAATTTTTAATGTTCAATGGTTTATTTATTTTAAATCCTTGGATAGCGGCCTTTGCAGGTATAAGTATTGTTTTAGCGGCTATTTATACTTTGAACATGGTACAAAAAGTGGCTTACGGAGAAATAAGTGAAAAAATAAATAATATGCCAGCGCCTAATAAAGCAGCGCAGGCGGTATTGATTATTTTATTGATTATTGTTTTTGTTACCGGTGTTTATCCGCAACCTTTATTTACTTTAACGGCCGATACTTTACAACAATTATTAGCCAAATAATAAAACGAATTAGTAATGAATGCAATTATTGTTTCTACGCTCTTAGGTGTTATCATGATGTTTTGTTCATGGGGCATCAAAAGTCAAAAAACGCAACATACCATTGCTTTAGTAGGATTATTTGTTTTGATAATAAGTAATTTGGCCCAATTGAATGGATGGTTCGTTATTGATTTTGATACCAAGGGCATGCTGGCCTTCACTAGATTTGGTTTATTTGTCAATACTTTATTTTTCGTTATTACTTTTATCTATATATGGCTGAACGGCGAGGAGATTGCCAAATTTGATAATCAAGCCGCCGATTTTTATGCATTATTTTTCTTTATTTTATGCGGCGCTAGTATTTTAACCTCTTTTGATAATTTATTAATGTTGTTTATAGGTATTGAAATTTTATCTATCCCTTTATATATTTTAACAGGAGCTGATAAGAAAAATTTATTTAGCAATGAAGCGGCTTTAAAGTATTTTTTAATGGGCTCTTTTTCTACAGGTATATTATTATTAGGTATTACATTTATATATGGGGCAACGGGTAGTTTTCATTTAGTGGAGCCTATTTTGAGACCATCTGACGGCCTGCCAAAGGAGCAAATGATATTGTCGGCGGGTTTATTACTTGTATTTGCAGCCATGAACTTTAAAGTATCTGCAGCGCCTTTTCATTTTTGGACACCCGATGTATATGATGGTGCGCCTACTGTATTCACTTCTTTTATGGCTACCATTGTAAAAGCCGCAGGATTTATAGCCTTCATTACCATTTTCAATAGCCAGTCTAAAGCCCTCGGCTATACATGGGAATTGGTTTTAAGTTTTGTGATTGTATCTACTTTACTAGTGGGAAATATTGTAGCTGTTTTTCAAAGAAGTGTAAAAAGAATGTTGGCTTACTCTAGTATCGCACAGGCAGGATTTATGTTATTTGCTTTATATGGTAAATCAATTTTTGCTACTGAAGGCATTGTTTTATATGCAACTGTTTATTCTTTAGCTACCATTGGAGTTTTTGGTGTCTTAATTAAAATGAAAGAAAATAGTTTTGAAGCCTTTAATGGTTTAGCCAAAGCCAATCCATTATTAGCCTTTGTCACCACTATATTCTTATTCTCTTTAGCGGGTATTCCTTTAACAGGTGGCTTCTTTGCTAAGTATTATATGCTCAACGCTTTATATGCAGCAGGGGCTGGCCTTTGGTTAATTATTATTGCTATTTTATTTGCAGCCGTTAGTGTTTTTTATTATTTCAAATTAGTGCAAGCCATGTATTTTGCCAGCGGGGAGCCTACGATGCATGAGGTGCCTAAGAAATATACTTATGCACTTTTATTAATAGCCATTTTGCTACTCATCCTAGGTGTATTTCCTTCTGTAGTATTCAATTATCTATACTTTTAGCCGTTCTTCATTTTATAGCGCCTAATAAAGCCATATTGTCGAATCTGTGCTACCTTTAAGTTTCATAAACATAGTAGCATGACTATTCAGGACTCTTTTGTACTCGCTTGGCGTACCGTAAAAAGTAATAAACTAAGAACCGGTATTACGGTGGCAATTATTGCCTTTGGTATTATGGCACTTATTGGAATTATCACAGCAATTTCTGCGATGAACCAAAGTTTAAAAGAAAATTTTTCTTTTATGGGCGCAAATGCATTTGTGGTAAGGTATAAAGAAATGAATGCAAGAATGGGTGGGCCTAATAATGACGGGGATGATTTTTCTAAATCTAAAAGAGGTGCAAAAGAAAAAAAATCGAATTTAGGCAAGATTATTAAAATTGAAGAAGCCACTTATTTTAAAGAAAATTTTGGATTTAATAGAGCGGCTGTAAGTATTTCTATAAGAAAGGGAGGAAACAATGAACTACATTATAAGAATAAAAAAACCAATCCACAAATTTCTTTAATGGGTGGAGATGAAAACTATCTTGCAGTAAATGGTTATTCATTAACGCAGGGAAGAAACTTTAATAATGTAGATATCACCAGTGGCCGTAATGTTTGTGTGATAGGGTCTAATGTGGCTGCTAAATTATTTCCAGGCCGACCAGAAAAATCTATTGATAAGGTAATTTTATTACAAGGCAAACCTTATCGTGTTTTGGGTCTTTTAAAATCAAAAGGGTCTAGTGCCATGATGCGTCAAGACGATGTAGTTATTTCAACTTTAAAAAATGTAAGACAGTACCAAGGAAGTTCTACCTATTCAATAGGTGTGATGGTGAATAATGTGGCGGAATTAGAACCTGCCATTGGTGAGACCACCGATCAAATGAGAAAAGCAAGAAGATTAATTCCTTCTGAGTCGGATAATTTTGTAATTGACAAGAGCGATAAATTTGCATCTCTGTTTATTGGCTTTTTAGCGGGTATTAGTGGAGCTGCTGGTGCTATTGGCATGATTACATTAATTGGAGCTGCTATTGGCC
>JABMML010000114.1 GCA_013205585.1 Chitinophagaceae bacterium
ACAACTTGCCTTAATTCATAAGAACGATTTTTCTGCAGAAGCGGTATTTGCTTTGAATCAAAAATTTGGCTATGATGATACTGAATAGCTTAGAGTTTATTAATCATATGGCCAAGTATATCTTTAAAAGAAAAGCCTTCTGTTAATTTTTCTTTATTCAATTTTTTATTTTCTACCAAGGCCCATAAAATAAATTCTTTCATAAAGTAGGCGTCTTCCTTACTAGTATCAGGCGCGTATTTTTTCAGAAGTGCGTCTAATGGCTTCACTTCGTCTAGTACCTTCTTATATTGTTTCTCATCAAAGTCTTCATATAATTCAAAACCACCTTCTGCTATAAACCAATCTAATAAGTCTGAGTAAGCATTTTTTTCATTTTGCTTCTCTAGCTTACTAATTTTTGGGAATTGAAATTTAAATAAAGTACTAATGGCTTTTTCAATTAAAAGATTAGCTATTACTTCAGCGCCTTCTTGCTCTCCTTCATATACTAGCTCTACTTTTCCTGTAATAGCAGGAATAATACCCATAAAATCGGATAAGCGTACAGCGGTTTTAGTTAATCCATTTTTCAAGGCCCTTCTTTCTGCAGTACTAATTAAATTTTCCATAGCAGAAATAGTCATTCTAGCACTCACACCACTTTTAGCATCAATGTATTCACTAGCCCTTGCTTCAAAACTAATTTGCTCAATAATGTCTTTGGCTAAGTTAGGAACATATACCAGTTCCGATTGTACCGCGTTTATTCTAGCTTCTTGCTCTGTAATTTTTTTAGCCACCGCAATATTTTTAGGATAATGCGTTAATATTTGTGAGCCTATTCTGTCTTTTAGTGGTGTTACAATACTGCCTCTATTGGTATAGTCTTCTGGGTTAGCTGTGAAAACAAATTGAATATCTAAATTCATTCTTAGTTTAAAACCTCTAATTTGAATATCGCCTTCTTGTAATATATTAAATAAAGCCACTTGTATTCTGGCTTGTAAATCGGGAAGCTCATTAATGACAAATATGCTTCTATTAGCTCTAGGAATCATACCAAAATGAATCACACGCTCATCGGCATAAGACAATTTTAAATTGGCTGCCTTAATAGGGTCAACATCTCCAATAATATCTGCAATGGTCACATCTGGGGTTGCTAATTTTTCAAAGAACCTTTCGTTACGGTGTAGCCATTCAATAGGAGTGTCGTCGCCTTTCTCGGAAATTAAATCCTTGGCAAATCTTGAAATAGGGGCCAAGGGGTCGTCGTTAATTTCAGAGCCAGCTATAAAAGGAATATACTCATCTAATAACTGTACCATTAAGCGGGCTAGTTTTGTTTTGGCCTGACCCCTTAAGCCTAATAAATTAATATTATGCTTTGATAAAATGGCTCTTTCAATTTCAGGAATTACTGTTTCTTCAAAACCATGTATGCCTTCAAAAGCAGGCAACCCTTCTTTAATTTTAAGAATTAGATTATCTCTTAATTCATCTTTGATACTCTTAGTTTGGTAACCTTGTTTTTTTAAATCTCCTACCGTTTTTATTTTTTCAATTTTCATATAAATGTCTTTGTACTATTTATTTAAGTTTCTTTTTTCTGTTGGTTTCGTAATCTTCAAAAATCATTTCACCTAATCCCTTCAAGCCTGTATAAAAAGCCTTCCCTTGATTCGCTTCGGTAAACTCATTCACAAATCTTTGTAAATAGGGGTCCTGTGCAATCATAAACGTGGTAATAGGAATATGTAATTTTCTTGCCATCTTAGCTTGGCTATAACATTTATCTACGATGTATTGGTCAAGCCCATTGCTGTTCATATAATAATTACCATCGGGCTCTTTAATACAACTTGGCTTGCCATCGGTAATCATGAATATTTGTTTATTGGTATTTCTTTTTCTTCTTAAAATATCCATGGCTAACTGCAAGCCCGCTACTGTATTGGTATGGTAGGGCCCTACTTTTAAATAAGGTAGTTCTTGAATGCTAATAGTCCAGGCGTCGTCTCCGAATACTAGAATATCAATAGTGTCTTTAGGATAACGCGTGGTAATTAATTCTGCTAATGCCATCGCTACTTTTTTAGCAGGCGTGATTCTATCTTCTCCATATAAAATCATGCTATGGCTTATATCAATCATAAGCACGGTACTCATTTGTGATTTTTGTTCGGTCTGTTCTACTACTAAATCATCTTCAGTTAAACTAAATGTATCAATACCATGATTAATTTGTGCATTTTTAATACTCTCTGTTAAAGAAATATTTTCAATATTGTCTCCAAAATTAAATTCTTTGAATTCTCCATTTTTTTCATCGCCCTGGCCCAATGTTTTTGTTTTATGATTACCCTTACCTGCAGTTTTTAAATCTCCAAAAATATTATTCAGCGCAGTTTGTCTAATAGCCCTTTCTGTTTTAGCAGTTATTTTTGTTTCTCCCTCTCCACCACCATCTTTAATTTCTTGTTTGATATAGCCTTTCTTTTTAAGGTCTTCTATAAAATCGTCAATGGTATACTTTTCGTCTGTTAATTTATATTCCACGTCTAATTCACGCATCCAACTAATGGCCTCGTCAAAGTCGCCAGAAGTATGCACTATCAATTCCTTGAATATTTCAAACAATTTATCAAAGGGCGATTGATTTGGAGCTTCGTATGTTTTAAACTGGAATCCTTTCATGGTGGTAGCTGTGTTACCTAATGGGCGGCTATATTATGAATAAGGCTTACGAATTAGGAGGGTGTAAATTTACTTGTAAAAACCGAGTTTTGAGCAATTTGTTTAAGGCTCAGATGGGAGTGAAGGCAGTATTCAAAAACAAACGAATTCGATTGCCCAAGAAGCCCTATTTTTGAAGCCTAAAACAAAACAAAATGGCTACTAAAATTACAATTAACAATAACGGGTCTTTGAAAGTAGAAGGCGATTTTACTATTGAAGATCGTAGTGGAAATACATACGATTTAGCAGGCAGAGAAGTGATTGGACTTTGTCGTTGTGGTTTAAGCAAGAACAAACCTTTTTGCGATGGTGCACATAATGGCAACTTCACACATGAGGCTACTGCTTTTGCGCTTCCTCCTAAAAAAACGGTTTAGTAATAAATATTTGAATAGTAGTTTGATCCCTTAAAAATGATCAAACTACTATTTTGTAGTAATCAGTTGTAGTAATCAATTAAAGTATTTGATCAAACTTGTAATTAGCTTTTCAAACTAGCTAAGTCAATTACAAAACGGTATTTCACATCTCCTTTTAACATTCTTGTATAGGCTTCATTGATGCCTTGCATAGGTATTATTTCTATGTCTGATACAATATTGTGCTCGGCGCAATAATCAAGCATTTCTTGTGTTTCCTGCATACCACCTATAGAAGAACCAATTACACTTCTTCTATTAGTGACTAAAGAAAAAGGCTGCACTTTAGGAGATTCTATTGGAAGGCCTACTACCATTAACTTTCCGTTGGTAGCTAATAAATTTAAATAAGTCGTAAAATCGTGGTTCGCTGAAATAGCATCTAAGATCACATCAAAATAACTATTGTACTTTTTCATAGCAGCTGCATCGGTGCTAATTAAAAAATGAGTAGCGCCTAATTTTTTGGCATCGGCTTCTTTGGAAGGCGAAGTACTAATTACAGTTACTTCTGCTCCAAAAGAAACGGCAAACTTCACTCCCATATGGCCTAGTCCACCTAATCCTACAACGGCTACTTTCATTCCTTTTTTTACACCTGCAAAAACGAGTGGAGAATAAGTAGTAATACCTGCACATAATAAAGGTGCCACCGCAGCTAAATCTAATTTAGGAGAAACGTGTAATGTGTAACGCTGGTCAACTACTATTTGTGTTGAATAGCCACCCATAGTAACACCAGTTCCGTTTCTTTCTTTAGCATTATAAGTACCTGTCATGCCTTCTGCACAATATTGCTCTAAGCTTTCTTGACAATTTTTACAAGTTTTACAGCTATCTACCATAACACCCACACCTGCTAAATCGCCAATTTTAAATTTGCTTACACTGCTTCCCACTGCGCTTACCTTACCCACAATTTCGTGGCCTGGCACCATGGGATAGATAGAACCACCCCATTCGTTTTTAGCTTGATGTAAGTCGCTATGACAAACGCCACAGTATAAAATTTCTACTTGAACATCGTTTTCACCTAGGGTTCTTCTGTCAAAAGAATAAGCTTCTAAAGCAGTTGTAGCACTTAATGCTGCGTATGATTTGGTATGGGACATATTTTTTATTTTGAATGTTAAAGTTAATAAAGTATTTATTGAGAACCTTAGTATTTATTTATTTTATCTAAAAATCTTATATTAAATTTAGGCATTATTATACTTCAATTTAGGCAACATTATACTTCAATACATAACC
This sequence comes from Chitinophagaceae bacterium, assembly GCA_013205585.1. Classification (GTDB taxonomy): domain Bacteria; phylum Bacteroidota; class Bacteroidia; order Chitinophagales; family Chitinophagaceae; genus Sediminibacterium. The sequence continues at coordinate 4,392 of JABMML010000114.1, forward strand.
CATGATTCAACCCACTACACTGCAATTTTTAAAAGCACTTAAAAAGAATAACAATAGAGAATGGTTTGAGAAAAATAGGCCTAAGTATGAAACTGCTAAACAGGATTATTTACAGTTTGTAGCAGAAGTACTTGAGGGGATGAAGTTAAAAGATAAAACCCTTGAATTTTTAGAGCCCAAGCAATGTGTTTTTAGAATAAACAGAGATGTGCGCTTTAGTAAAAATAAGGACCCCTATAAAACTAATTTTGGGTCAAGCTTTAGTAAGGGGGCTAAAAAAGTTGATTGTGCAGGTTATTATTTTCATTTAGAACCTGGGGCCTGTTTTATTGGGGGCGGCTTATGGATGCCCATGGCACCTGAATTAAAAAAGCTAAGACAAGAAATTGATTATTGCTTTAAAGAATTTAAAGGCATAGTGAATGAGAAAAAATTTAAAACCAATTACGGCAGATTAACAGAAACTGAAAAATTAGTAAGGCCACCCAAGGGTTATGAGATAGATAATCCCGCCATTGAATTTTTGAAATTAAAAAGCTTTGTGGCCACCATGGAAATTAGCGATGCCGATGTGTCAAATAAAAACTTAGTGAAAAAAGTGGTTACTTGTTTTGAATCCATGACACCCCTTATTCACTTTATGAATAAAGCAATTGATTTGTAAATAATTTTTGAATTTATTTTAAAATATATTGTTCAGCTAATTGGGTAAAGCTTTTAATTTCTGCCGTTTCCCAGCTTTTATCTTTTTCTAAATAAGGCGCCATAATACTTGCTACCATGGGGGCTAGTTCTATGGCTAGTCTAGCATCTAAAAATAATAATCTAATTCTTCTGGCTAAAATATCTTCAATGCATATAGCCATTTCATATTTTACGGAGTATACTATCTGCGCTTTAGTAAATGGATATTTAGCATGAATTTTTTCGGCCAATGATGCATCCTGTTTTAAAATTTCTTGTATTCTATTTTCTTTTTCAAGCTCATC
>JABMML010000115.1 GCA_013205585.1 Chitinophagaceae bacterium
AATGACTAATACTAATACCCCAATGGTTATTTTACTGCCCATGCTAGAAGATTCGTTACTCATAAATTTTTTAGTTTAAGGCTACGAAGATACAAAAAATGGAACATATTACTAAATAATATACCCTAAGTTAATAGGGGGTTGATTTTTAGCCAATTATTTATAAAAATTTACGATTCAAGTATGACTTATCTTTATATTTGAATATGCCTACTTCTTCAATTATAGCTAACTGGAAAAAGAATGTTTTTGATGCCATTTATTGGCTAGAAGGAGAAGAAGCCTATTATATAGACAAAGTAGTAGACTATGCCGAAAAGCAACTACTTCCTGAAGCTGAACAAGCTTTTAACCTTACTATTTTTTATGGCAAAGATGCTGAATGGTCGGAAATCATGAATGCATGTAAACGTTATCCTGTATTTGCAGAACGTCAGGTGGTTATTATTAAAGAGGCTCAATTAATGGGTCAAATAGAAAAGCTGGAATTCTATGTAGAAAATCCTTTGTCTTCTACTATTTTAATTGTGGCGTATAAGGACAAAAACATAGATGGTCGTAAAACCTTTGGTAAACTATTAAAGTCCAAAACTACTTTTATAGCTACTAAAAAAATGTACGACAGTAAGCTGCCAGAATGGGTGAATGAATGGGTAGCAGATAGAGGCTTTCAGATTGCACCCAAAGCGGTACAAATTTTAGTAGACCATATTGGCAATGATTTAAGCAGAATACAAAATGAATTGGAAAAGCTTATTGTGAATTTGGGAGATCGTAAGAAAATGACCGAAGATGATATTGAAAAGTATATTGGCATTAGTAAAGAATATAATGCCTTTGAATTTCAAGAGGCAGTGGGGCAAAAAAACTTTGCCAAGGCCATTCGAATGATTCAATATTTTGAATCTAATAATAAAGCAGCTCCTATACAATTAATACTACCTACTTTGTATGCTTTTTTCAGTAAAATTTATGCTATCTATGGATTAAATACCAGTGATGAAAAAAGAATTATGAGCGAAGTGGGGGTTTCTTTTTTTGCTGTGAAAATTTATTTAGCGGCACTAAGGCAATACTCTTATTCGAAAGTCGAACATATTTTATTATTAATACACGAGTATAATTTAAGGGTAGTGGGTATTAATGATAGTGGTAATACAGACGCCGATTTATTGAAAGAATTGGTCGTTAAAATTATGGATGTCCCTGAAAAGCAGCTAAAATAGCCGCTGTGGTTATTTTATCTTTGGCTAATTGTACTTTTAAGGCCTCTAGTCCATCAAACTTTACTTCTCCTCTAATATATTCATACACCATGACAGTTAAATTTTGCTCATAAATGTCTTGATCAAAATCTAAAATATGTACTTCAATGACTTTCTTTTGTCCATCCACAGTGGGTCTAATGCCAATATTCATCATACCATTATAAATAATATTACCTAGGCAATTACCTTTTACTTTAACGGCATATACACCATTGGAAGGAATTATTTTTTCTTCATCATTAATATGCAAATTCGCAGTGGGGAATCCTATAGTGCGTCCTATTTGGTTGCCTCTTACTACAAATCCATCAAATAAATAAGGATAGCCCAATAATGCATTGGCTTTCTCAATTTGATGTTCTAATATATAGTTTCTTATCTGGGTAGAACTTACAATTTCTTGCTCTATAATTTTTTCATGAATTTGCTCTACTTTAAAACCTAGTTCGTTGCCAAATTTTTCTAGTAGATCATAGTTTCCATTGCGGCCATTGCCAAATCGGTGGTCATAGCCAACCAAAATAGTATGCGGGTGGAAATGGTCAAATAAAAAGGCTTTAATATATTCATCAGCGCTTAAATTTGAAAAAGCGTAATCAAATTTGACTACTACTAAATGGTCAATGCCGCTTTGTGTTAGTAATTCAATTCTTTCTTCTAGGCTAGTAAGTTGTTTAATTTCTCCAGGAATAGAGGAGATTACTTTTCTTGGATGAGGATGAAAAGTGACAATGACTGTTTCTCCCTTAATTTCAAGGGCTATTTGCTTCATTCTAGTAATAATCTCTTGATGGCCTATATGCACTCCATCAAAGGCCCCCGTGGTTATAACAGCATTTTTGAAATTGGGTAATTGTTTTAAATCGTGGTGAACTATCATCTTCGTTGTCTAAATATGGCACAAATGTAAAACAATTGTACCTTTATGCCATAAACCAATTTAGATTCATGTCATTGTATGCCCAACGCGGTGTCTCCGCTCAAAAAGAAGAAGTGCATGCGGCTATTAAGGACCTTGACCAAGGCTTATATCCGAATGCTTTTTGTAAGCTATATGCCGACTATTTAGGGGGTCAATCTGATTATATTAATATTATGCATGCCGATGGGGCAGGTACTAAAAGTATACTAGCTTATCTCTATTGGAAAGAAACAGGAGATGTAAGCGTTTGGAAAGGCATTGCACAAGATGCCATTGCCATGAATTTAGATGATTTATTATGTGTAGGCATTTATGATCAAATTTTATTTTCTTCCACCATTGATCGTAATAAATTAGTGATTACAGCAGAAGTGCTAAGCGAGGTCATTAATGGCTCACAGGAGTTTTTTAATACACTCAAAAAATTCGGTATACAAATTGAATTTTTAGGTGGAGAAACAGCCGATGTAGGAGATGTAGTGAGAACCATTGCAGTCAACGGAACCATGACAGCAAGATGGCAAAAAGCAAAACTAATTACCAATGACAAAATTGCTGCAGGGCAAGTCATTGTTGGATTTTCTAGTTATGGCCAAGCAAGTTATGAAACCACCTATAATAGTGGACTTGGCAGCAATGGACTTACCAGTGCAAGACATGATGTTTTAGAACATAGCTATGCAAAAAAATACCCTGAAACTTTTGAACCAAGTTTAAATGAGCAAGTAGTTTATATTGGAAAAAATAAAATGACCGACACAATGGCCATACCTGGTTTTGGTGAAATAAGTATTGGTAAATTATTATTAAGTCCAACAAGAACTTATGCGCCACTCGTGAAAGCCATATTAGATAAGCATTTTGAAGCAGTGAAAGGGATGATACATTGTAGTGGTGGCGGACAAACAAAATGTATGAAATATTTACCTGGCCCTATGCGTATTGTGAAAGATAATTTTTTAGAAGTACCTCCTATATTTAATTTGATTCAAGAAAATTCTGGAGCGAATACTAAAGAAATGTATCAAGTATTTAATATGGGCCATCGTTTAGAAATTTTTACCGATGAAAAATTGGCAATGGATTTAATTAGCTTAGCAAAGACATTTAATATAGAAGCTCAAGTTATTGGCAGGGTCGAAGCCTCTAGTCAAAAAGAATTAATTTTAAAAGGAAGTTTTGGAACAGAAAGTTTTAGCTATTAATTTTAGAAGATTTAATAATGTAGAAGATTGAATAATTTTAGAATTTTAAAAGATCAGTAGAAAACAATTTTACAA
>JABMML010000116.1 GCA_013205585.1 Chitinophagaceae bacterium
AGCTTTGTGAACTGGCTGGGACTCGAACCCAGGGCCCATACATTAAAAGTGTATTGCTCTACCAACTGAGCTACCAATTCTAACCGCCTTTTTAGGGGAGTGCAAAAATAAGCTTTAATGAAAACTATCCAAATAAAAGGGGGTTTTTATTTTCCCCACTCAAAACCCTTCTAAGTCGTTCATCTTCAAATAAGAATTATATTTGTACAAATTCTAAAAGATGTCCAATTTCACAGACAAAATTGTGGTAATAACTGGTGGTTCTGATGGCATCGGAAAGGCATTGGTGGCGCAGTTTTTAGCATTAGGTGCAAAAGTGGCTACTTGTGGTAGAAATGAAAACAAACTCTCTTTATTAGCAACTGAATTTCCTTCTTCCAATTTATATACAGCGCAAGTAGATGTGAGCAAACAAGACCAATCGGAAGCATTTATCAAGCAAGTTGTTGATAACTGGGGCAGAATAGATGTTTTAATAAATAATGCAGGTATTTCTATGAGGGCCTTGGTTTCAGAGGTTTCGGTTCAAACCTTGCAAAATGTGATGGATATTAATTTTTGGGGAACAGTTTATTGCACAAAGGCAGCCCTGGCTTCTATTCAGCAAAATAAGGGGGTAATTGTGGGTGTTTCTTCAATTGCAGGTTATAGAGGCCTTCCAGGAAGAAGCGGTTATTCTGCCTCTAAATTTGCCTTGAACGGATGGTTAGAAGCCTTGAAAACGGAGCTCTATGCCTCTGGCACCCATGTGATGTGGGTTTGCCCTGGGTTCACTACTTCTAATATTAGAAATGCAGCCTTGGATAAAAATGCAAATGCACAAGGAGAATCTCCTATGGATGAAGGTGCCATGATGAGCTCTGAGCAGTGTGCTACTCATATTATACATGCTATTGAAAATAGAAAAAGAAGCTTGGTGCTCACTTTCACAGGCAAGCGCACCGTATTTATGAATAAATATTTTCCAGCCTGGGCCGATAAATTAGTGCATCATTTTTTCTTTAAAGACGGCCAGCTAGTGAAGTAGAGAAGAAAAAATAAATAACCATTTTTCTAAAATATAAAACTCAGTTTTTCGTTATTAATCAATGCCCATCATTACTTTAACATCCGATATTGGCCAAGAAGATTTTATCATTGGCGCACTCAAGGGGCAAATATTGTCAACCATACCGGGTATGGGTATTGCCGATATCACGCATTATTTATCTAGTAAGAACTATCAACAAGGGGCTTATATTTTTAATAATGCAGCCAAGCACTATCCTGCAGGCACGCTGCATTTTATTATGGTGAATTTTTTCCAATTTCCTAAAAGGCATGCGCTTTTAACCAAACATAATAATCAATACTTTATCACGCCCGATAATGGTTTTTTAACTATGATGTTGGGAGGGAAGCCTAAAGAAATTATTAAAATTGATTTTAATTCAGCGAATACTTTTTTAGAAATTTCACAAGAAATTTTTAAAGCCATTGCTGCTTTTGTAAAAACAAATAATATCGCAGATGCAGGTGTGGCATTTCAGGAGATTGAAGAAATTTATCCAATGCAACCTACCTTAGGTCCGAATTGGATGGAGGGACAAATATTATTTATAGATCAGTTTGAAAATGTGGTGGTGAATATTCGTAAAGAAGAATTTGATATACAAGCCCAGGGTAGAACTTTCAAAATTGTATTTACCCGCAACGAAACCATCACCGATTTAAGCAAGCATTATGGAGAAGTACCTATCTCGGATAAGCTGGCTTGGTTTAATTCGGCAGGGTATTTAGAGATAGCCGTTCGTGGTGGTAATATGGCCGGGCTATTTGGCCTAAGCAAGTTTGATGAAAATCAGCTAAGTAAGCAGCGCCCCAACGATAATAAATGGTTTTTTCAGATGGTTCGGGTATTCTTTGAATAGTTTCCTATTTGTTTTTTCTTTTGCGATTTTGGGGGTATTTTTGCACCCTCATTCATTACTCAAATTAGTTATACAATGGCATACGACGTAATCGTTATTGGTAGTGGTCCAGGTGGTTATCCTGCGGCAATTCGTGCATCTCAATTAGGCTTAAAGGTAGCTATTGTGGAAAAGGAAAGCCTAGGCGGTGTTTGTTTAAACTGGGGCTGTATTCCCACGAAGGCATTGATAAAAAGTGCACAGGTATATGAATATGTAAAACATAGTGCGAATTATGGTATTACCACAACAGGTGTGAATCACGATTTTGGCGCAGTCATTAAACGTAGTCGCGGGGTGGCCGATAAAATGAGCAAGGGTGTTCAATTCTTAATGAAGAAAAATAAGATTGAAGTAATAATGGGTTATGGCAAAGTTTTGTCAAGAGGAAAAGTAGAAGTGAAAGATGCAGAAGGAAAAACACAAGTAGTAGATACCAAGTATATTATAATTGCAACAGGTACTCGTTCAAGAGAATTACCCAACTTAAAGCAAGATGGTAAAAAAGTAATTGGCTACAGAGAAGCAATGGTGCTTCCTACGCAACCAAAGAGCATGATAATTGTAGGAAGTGGTGCTATAGGGGTTGAGTTTGCATATGTATATAATAGCATGGGCACTAAAGTAACTATTGTAGAATTTTTACCAAGAATAGTACCTGTAGAAGATGAAGATATTTCAAGAGAATTAGAAAAACAATATAGAAAGCAAGGCATTGAAATTATGACTAATGCTTCAGTAGAATCCTTGGATACATCGGGTGCTTTAGTAAAAGCAAAAGTGAAACAACTTGATGGTTCATTCGTAACATTAGAAGCGGAAGTAGTTTTAAGTGCAGTAGGAGTTGTTGCGAATATTGAAAATATAGGACTAGAGCAAAACGGCATTAAAACAGACAAGGGCCGCGTTATTGTAGATAAATACCAACAAACAAGTATTGCAAGTATTTACGCTATTGGCGATTGCTCTCCTGGTCAGGCCTTAGCGCATGTGGCAGCTAAAGAAGGTATTAATGCTGCTGAGCATATTGCATATCAAGAAAAGAAACACAATCATATTCCTGAAGGAATTGATTACAATAATATTCCAGGATGTACTTATTGCATTCCCGAAATTGCGAGCGTAGGGTATACTGAAAAAGCAGCTAAAGAAGCGGGCTATGAAGTGAAGGTGGGTAAGTTTCCTTTTATGGCAAGTGGAAAGGCAAGTGCAGCGGGTGCAACGGAAGGTTTTGTAAAAGTAATTTTTGATGCCAAGTATGGTGAGTTCTTAGGTTGTCATATGATTGGAATGAATGTAACAGAAATGATTGCTGAAGCAGTAGTGGCGCGTAAATTAGAAACCACTTCTCATGAATTATTAAATGCTATACATCCGCACCCAACTATGAGTGAGGGATTAAAAGAAGCAGTAGCAGCTGCTTATGGTGAAGCAATCGATATCTAACTAGTGTAAATAAAATAGACGAATGGCTCGTGATTCAAATTATTTGAGTACGAGCCATTTTTAACAATAATGAAGTACGAAAAAGAAATTAACCGAAGAAAAACATTTGCTATTATCTCTCACCCAGATGCTGGTAAAACTACTTTAACTGAAAAGTTATTGTTGTTTGGGGGTGCTATTCAAACAGCGGGTGCGGTAAAAAGTAATAAGATAAAAAAACACGCAACCAGTGACTTTATGGAAATTGAGCGTCAAAGAGGTATATCGGTGGCAACTTCTGTAATGTCTTTTGAATACAATAACATCTTAATTAATTTATTAGATACACCTGGTCACAAGGATTTTGCCGAGGACACTTACCGTACTTTAACCGCAGTAGATAGTGTTATACTAGTAATTGATTCTGTGAATGGAGTAGAGGCGCAAACAAGAAGACTTATGGAAGTATGTAGCATGCGCGACACCCCTGTGATTGTGTTTATTAATAAAATGGATCGTGATGGAAAAAATAGGTTCGATTTATTAGAAGAATTAGAAAATGAATTAAAAATTTCTTTACACCCCATGACCTGGCCTATAAATAGTGGTAAAGAATTTAAAGGGGTGTATAATTTGCACAATAAAAATTTAAGATTATTTGCAGCAAGCACTAAGGCTACAGAAGAAGATACAGTGGCTATTGAAGATATATCGAGTGCTGTATTAGAAGAAAAAATAGGAGAGAAAGATGCAGCTGTATTAAGAGAAGATGTAGAATTAATTGATGGCGTATATGGAGCCTTAAACCCTGCCGATTATTTAGCAGGCAAAATTGCCCCTGTATTTTTTGGATCGGCTGTGAATAATTTTGGTGTCAAAGAAATGCTAGATACATTTATTCAAATAGCACCGGTCCCAAGAGATAGAGAAACCAGTGTGAGAACCTTGGCAGTGGGTGAAGATAAATTCAGCGGCTTTGTATTTAAGATACATGCCAACTTAGACCCTAAGCACCGCGACCGTATTGCCTTTATGCGTGTATGTAGCGGGAAATTTGAACGTAATACCTATTATAAACATGTTAGGCTAGATAAAGAGGTTCGTTTTAGTAACCCCTATAGTTTCTTAGCGCGTTCTAAAGACGTTATTGAAGATGCTTATGCGGGAGACGTAGTAGGTTTATTTGATACAGGTAATTTTAAAATTGGAGATACACTTACCGAAGGAGAAAAATTTTATTTCACGGGCATACCCACTTTCTCACCAGAGATATTTAAGGAGCTCGTGAATAAAGATCCTTTAAAAACCAAACAACTTGAAAAAGGCATTACTCAATTAACCGACGAAGGAGTTGCCCAATTGTTTACGCAGTTTGGTGGAAATAAAAAAATTATTGGTTGTGTGGGCGATTTACAATTTGAAGTAATTCAATACCGTTTATTACAAGAATATGGAGCGGCCTGTGAATTTAGAACCCTGCCTTTTTATAAAGCTTGTTGGTTAACTTCCAAGGATCAGAATAAGCTTCACGACTTTTTAAGATTCAAGCAACAGAATGCTGCCATGGATAAAGATGAGTCGCCGGTGTATTTAGCACAAAGTGAATGGTTCTTGAATACAGAAATTACCAATAACCCCGATATTACTTTTCATTTCACGAATGAAGTCAATAAATAATCATGAAGTCTAAAACGCTCAAACAAAATAAAGTAAACATTATCACATTGGGTTGTAGTAAAAACCTAGTGGACAGTGAAATGCTAAGCGGGCAATTATTAGCCAATGAAATTGATGTGGTGCATGAGAACAAAAAATTAGATCATAATATAGTGGTGGTGAATACCTGCGGTTTTATTGATAAAGCCAAGGAAGAAAGTGTGAATACCATACTTGACCAAGTAGCTTTAAAGAAAAAAGGAAAACTAGACAAGGTATATGTGACAGGCTGTTTAAGTGAGAGATATAGAACCGACTTGGCCTTGGAAATTCCTGAAGTAGACGCCTGGTTTGGAACTATGGAACTGCCTTTAATGTTGAATCAACTCAATGCCAATTATAAAGCAGAACTACTAGGAGAGCGTTTATTAAGTACGCCTTCGCATTATGCTTATTTAAAAATTAGTGAGGGTTGTAATAGAACCTGCTCTTTCTGCGCCATTCCACTTATGAGAGGCCAGCATGTGAGTAAAACTATTGAGCAATTAGTGGCTGAGGCAGAAGGCCTAGTTAAAAAAGGAGTGAAGGAAGTAATGCTCATTGCCCAAGAATTAACTTATTACGGATTAGATATTTATAAAAAGCGTGCGCTTCCCGATTTATTAAATGCACTTGCCGATGTAAAAGGTTTGGAGTGGATACGTTTACATTATGCTTATCCAAGTAAGTTTCCATTAGAAGTATTGGATGTAATGAGAGAGCGAACTAATATTTGCAAGTACATTGACATTCCATTGCAACATGCAAGTAATAATATGCTAGCTGCTATGAAGCGTAATATTACTAGAGAAGAAATGGGTGAACTGATTCAAGAAATTCGCAAGCGTGTTCCAGGTATTGCTATTCGTACTACTTTAATTGCTGGTTTCCCTGGAGAGACTTTAGAAGATATAGAAGAATTGAAAGGATTTTTAATAGAGTATCAGTTTGATAGGGTGGGTATATTCACTTATAGCCATGAAGAAAATACTTCTGCGCATGATTTAGTTGACGATGTGCCTGCCGCTGAAAAGCAAAGACGCGCCGAAGAAATTATGGAAGTACAACAAGAAATTAGTTTAGCTAGAAACCAGGCAAAAGAAGGCTTAGTTTTAAAAGTGCTAGTAGATAAAAAAGAGGCAGGCAGGTATTTAGGCCGCACAGAATTTGATAGTGTAGAAGTAGACAACGAAGTGGTTATTAATACAACAAAGCGCTTGAAGCCAGGCGATTTTGTGATGGTTAAAATAACCAAGGCCTATGACTATGATTTAGAGGGGGAATTAGTTGATTAACTGATTATTTATAATTACAAACTAATACTATTTTCAGTAAATACTATTTACAGCTATTAATTCGATTTTGCTTTTGATACATATATAGATAATATTTCTTAAATTGAATACGCATTCATCATTAAAAATTATTTTATGGCCATAGATTGGAAAGGGGTATTCCCCGCAGTAACTACCAAGTTTACTAGTAACGACACATTAGATTTAGCCTTATTTACCAAAAACATAGAAGCGCAAATAGCTGCTGGTGTAAATGGTATTATTTTAGGAGGCACCTTAGGTGAGTCGAGTGTACTTACCAATGCAGAAAAAGAAATCCTAGTTAAAGAAACAGTTAAAATAGTTAATGGAAAAATTCCGGTGGTTATTAATATAGCAGAAGGCAGCACTTCTGTGGCCATTCAATGTGCAAAGGATGCAGAGAACTGGGGCGCCAAGGGTTTAATGTTACTTCCTCCTATGCGTTATAAATCGGATCACCGTGAAACAGTACAATATTTTAAAGATATCGCAGCCAGTACAAAACTTCCTATTATGATTTACAATAACCCTGTAGATTATAAAATAGAAGTGACCATTGATATGTTTTCTGAATTAGCAAGTGTTCCCAATATACAAGCCGTAAAGGAATCGACCCGCGATGTTACCAATGTCACTAGAATGCGTAATAAGTTCGGAGACAGATTTAGCATTTTATGTGGAGTAGACACATTAGCCTTAGAAGAAATATTAGTAGGCGCAGATGGTTGGGTGGCAGGCCTAGTATGTGCCTTCCCAGCGGAAACAGTAGCAGTATATAAATTAGCCAAAGCAGGTAAGATTGCAGAAGCAACAGAAATATACAGATGGTTTATGCCTTTATTAGAATTAGATATACATCCTAAACTAGTTCAATACATCAAGTTTGCAGAAGCTAAAGCAGGTATTGGTTCTGAAACAGTAAGAAGACCAAGATTAATTTTAGAAGGGGAGGAAAGAAAAAGAATTGAATCCATTATTGATACAGGCTTAAAAAACAGACCTACACTTCCTGTATTTCATAGTTTATAAATTATATAAAAAGTCTAATGAGTAATATTGCTGAAATAACCAATAAGGCAGCTGCCGCATTTGAGCAGTATGCTTTCACCACGCCTTTACAAAGAGCTAATTTTTTAGAAAATATTGCAATTAATATAGAAGCCTTAGGCGACGCTTTATTAGCGCAAGCGAATAAAGAAACTAATTTACCCCTGCCTCGTTTAACAGGGGAAAGAGGTAGAACTTGTTTTCAACTACGCATGTTTGCAACTATGTTAAAAGAAGGAAACTATGTAGAAGCAAGTATTGATACTGCTATTCCAACTAAAACACCTCCTAAGCCAGATATTCGTAAAATGATGCACCCTATTGGTCCTGTGGTGGTTTTTGGTGCCAGTAATTTTCCTTTTGCGTATTCTACTGCAGGTGGAGACACGGCTAGTGCACTCGCTGTGGGTTGTTCTGTTATTGTAAAAGCACATCCTGCACATTTAGCTACATCTAGTATGGTGGCAGAAGCCATTGTGCAAGCAGCAATAGCCACTCAAATGCCAGCAAATGTTTTTCAGCATGTTACTGATACTAGTTTTGAATCAGGAAAAGCCTTAGTGCAAGATGATAATATATATGCAGTTGGTTTTACGGGTTCAAGAACAGGGGGCCGCGCTTTATTAGATTATGCAAGCTCTAGAAAAAACCCCATTGCAGTTTTTGCAGAAATGGGTTCTGTGAACCCTGTTATTTTATTGCAAGATGCAGTTGAAAAAAATGCAGAAAGCATTGCAAAAAATTATGCGGGCTCTATTACTTTAGGTATGGGACAGTTTTGCACGAACCCTGGTATATTAGTAGGTATAAAAAGTGAAGCCTTGAGTATTTTTGCAAATACACTAGCAACTGAAATGAATTCTATAGCACCTTCTGCTATGTTGCATGCAGGTATAGAAGCCGCCTATTTAAAAAATAGCGCTCATGCACTAGCGCAAAAAGGAATTATGTGTTTAACAAAAAATACACCTAGCTCTAATAATGGGTATCCGGTTTTAACCACCGTTGATGCTGGTAGTTTTTTAAGCAATCCCGATTTAGCAGAAGAAGTATTTGGTCCTTATTCCATACTAGTGCAATGTGATTCCATGAATGAATTAAAAGAAGTTTGGAAAAGTATTAAAGGACAAATATCCACTACAATTATGGGCACCGATATTGACTTTGCAAATACGCCTGAGCTATTAAATATGTCTTTACAAATTGCAGGCCGTGTATTATTAAACGGAGTGCCAACAGGGGTGGAGGTTTGTGATAGTATGGTGCATGGTGGTCCTTATCCGGCAAGTTCCGACAGTAGATTTACAGCAGTAGGCGTAAATGCAGCTAAAAGATGGTTAAGACCTATTTCTTTTCAAAACTGGTCGAATCATTTACTGCCATTAGCACTGCAGAATAATAATTCATTAGGTATTTGGAGAAATATCAATGGGGCGCTTACTAAGGATGAAGTTATGTAAGAGTGCTAATTTAGTTGAACTAGAATATCTTGAACTATAAATTATTTAAAACTTAGTCCTGAATAAATAATTTAGCGCTTACACTTGCCTGCTTGCTATTCCCAGTTTTTTCAATAGTAGAAAAATAATAAACTGCCGTTGTACTTGCTATAAAATAAACAATAGCAGCAGGTCCGATGGAAGTAGAAAATTGATTGGATCCAAACCAATCACCACTAGTAACTATCCAGTAAACACAAAGTATATTTTTTACGCCTTCAATTATCCAAGCATTTTTATTTCTATCCATCAATTCAGTAAGCGCATATACTTGCACAAATATAAAAGCGCCATAAATAAATATATTGTTAGGGCCAATGCTAGCAATATTCCCATATAAATAACTTACTAATAAAAGCATACAAAAAAGTTGTATCCATAAATACAATTTCATAGCAGGGGAGGCTGGGGTATTGTACTTTTCAAAATGGAATACATCCTTTATTTTATCTATTGGGTAATTATCAATTACATCTGCAGGGCGCCAGCCTAAAGGTTGGAACCAGATGGTAAATTTATCTTTCAAGTTCTTTGTACGCCATGCATCTTGAACTAGCAACCACAAATGCATGAAATTTATTTTAATGGGGTTCCAGGTTTGAACAGGTCGGGTAATACCATACACTGCAGGTATGCTGTCTTGCTCTTGCACATAAGTACCAAATAATTTATCCCAGATAATAAAAATTTGACCATAGTTTTTATCTAAGTATTCTGGATTAATAGCATGGTGCACTCTATGGTGTGAAGGCGTTACAATAATGTGTTCCAGCCAGCCCATAGTTTTAATATGTCTTGTATGGTACCAGAATTGCGCAAATAAATGTAATGGAGCCACTACTGCAATTACATTGGCAGGTACACCAAATAAGGCAGCAGGAATTAATAAGAATGTATAAATTCTGAATATAACAGAAATGCTTTGTCTTAAAGCACAGGCTAAATTATATTCTTCACTGCTATGATGCACTATATGGTTGTTCCAGAAAAAATTATAGCTATGCGCCAAACGGTGTACCCAATAACCTGCAAAATCTAACGATACAAAGGCAATCACATACAGCCAAATACTATTTTGCACATGCATAATGGCTAAATGATCTACAAACCAGCCATAACTTAAAATGACAATACTTATACCCAATACATCCTTGGTAGAATTAGTTACCCCTGAACTTAAACTTGAAATCATGTCCAAGGTGTTTACTGTTTCAAAGCCTTTTTTCCATCCATACCACTTTTCAAATAATACCAACAACAAAAAGGCAGGCATGGCTATTAATAAAATTTTACCGTAAGTTTCCATATTACAAAAATTTGCTATAACAATTAAGCATTGCGTTCTCAAATGTATTAATTTTATCTCATGGCCACAACAAAACCCATAAATATAGAAAATTTTGGACCCTACGAACTAGGAGGATCTGTTTTTCAATGTATTGATGCACATACCTGTGGCAATCCAGTAAGGGTGGTGGTAAATGGTGGCCCAGCTTTGGAGGGTAATACGATGAGCGAAAAGCGCCAGCATTTTTTAAAAGAATTTGATTGGATAAGAAAGGGGTTAATGTTCGAACCCCGTGGGCACGATATGATGAGTGGAAGTATTTTATATCCGCCTCATAATCCTGAAAATGACATGGCCGTTTTATTTATTGAAACCAGTGGTTGTTTACCTATGTGCGGTCATGGAACTATTGGAACTATAACAGTGGCTATTGAAGCGGGTTTAATTCAACCAAAAATTCCTGGTAAAATTCGAATGGAAGCCCCTGCAGGCCTCGTGCAAATAGAATATACCATGAAAGGTAAAAAAGTAAGTTCAGTAAAGCTTACCAATGTGGCTTCCTTTATGGCTGCTGAAAACATTCAAGTAGAATGCCCCGATTTAGGATTGCTTAGCGTTGATGTTTGTTATGGTGGAAATTATTATGCCATTGTTGAAGTGCAAGAAAATTTCAAAGGCATTGAAAACTATACAGCCGGACAATTAATTGCATGGAGTGGTGTACTAAGAAAACGCATCAATGAATCGAATAAGTTTGTACATCCCTTAGACCCCACCATTAATGGTTGCTCACATATTCTATGGACAGGCAAGGTATTAGATGCAAAGAACACAGCACGTAATGCCGTATTTTATGGAGACAAGGCCATTGATAGGTCGCCTTGCGGAACAGGTACTTCTGCAAGACTGGCGCATTGGCATGCAAAGGGCAAACTTAAACAAGGGGTTCCTTTTTTACATGAAAGTATTATAGGCTCTGTATTTACAGGCAAGGTAGAATCAACCACCACCATAGGTGATAAACAAGCCATTATCCCCTCTATTGAGGGCTGGGCCAAGATATATGGGTTTAACACTATATCCATAGATAAGCAGGACGACCCCTATGCTAGCGGTTTTCAAGTAGTTTAGCTTATTCTAAAATTCCATCCCTTTTTACTGTATTATGAACGCAATTTTCACGAAATTTGTGCTTTAATTTATTCTATGGAAGTAGTTGTCATTGGAGGAGGAATTATAGGACTAAGCAGCGCTTACTTTTTACAAGAAGCGGGGCATCAAGTAACTATAATTGATCAATCCGATATGACCAATAATTGTTCCTATGGTAATTGTGGTTATATATGTCCGAGTCATTTTACACCACTAGCCACTCCTGGCATTGTTAAACAGGGTTTAAAGTGGATGTTGAATTCAGAAAGTCCTTTTTATATAAAACCAAGATTAAGTTTAAGTTTAATCAAATGGGGTTTGCAGTTTATGAAAGAAGCGACTTCAGAAAAAGTAGAGCGCGCTGCCATTCCTTTAAGAGATTATTCTTTATTTTCTAAAAAATTATATGCCGATTGGGATGCTTTGCCTCAATTTGAATTTGCCTATGAGCATAAAGGCTTATTGGAAATATTTCAAACGGAAAAAGCAGGCGAACATGCAAAGCATTTGGTACATCAAGCACATGAATTAGGTTTAACCGATACCAAGCTTTTAAATCAGCAGGAATTATTTGCGATGGAACCCAATCATCAAATCAATGCCATTGGGGCCATTCATTTTGGTTGCGATGGACATTTGTATCCCAATAAATTAATGCAACAACTCATTGCCGATTTAAAAACTAAGGGCGTACAATTTAAAATCAATGAAGCAGTGGTAGATTTTGAAAAATCAGCAGGAAAAATAAATGCGGTCATCACCCCTCATAATAAATACAAGGCCGATGCAGTGGTTTTGGCTACGGGTTCTTGGTCTAGAGAGATGGCAAAAAAATTAGACATGGATTTATTGCTCATGCCTGGTCGTGGCTATTCCATTACCATCGAGGATACGCCTTATCAAACCATTTATCCATCTGTACTCGTGGAAGGCAGAGTGGCGCTTACACCCATCGAAGGAAATAAAATGCGTTTTGGAGGCACTATGGAAATTACCAGCACCAATGAGCCGCCGAATTTAAAAAGGGTGGCAGGTATACTAAAAGCAGTGAAAAGCTATTACCCTTCCTTTGAGATTCCCGTTCCTACAATAGATAAAGTTTGGTATGGTTATAGACCTTGTTCTGCCGATGGATTGCCTTATCTTGGTAGAACTAAAAAATGGAACAATTTAGTTATGGCTACTGGGCACGCAATGGTGGGTCTAAGTTTAGGTGCAGGTACCGGAAAATTAGTTTCAGAAATTATAGATGAAAAACCAACCAGCATTGATATTAGTTTTTACAATCCAGAAAGATTTAATCATTAATGAAATTTAACGCTACTCAAATATCTTATCGTTCCACTGGGTTATTCAGTGCCTTAATCAATGATTATATTGAAACGAAGGGCACAGCGCAAAGTTTTGTAAACTATGCTGCTAGTAAGGAAGGGTATAAGAAAGCCATTGAACAAAGAGCTTCTTTTCCTACGAATAGAAAAGTATTGGTAGAAGTTTTGCAAAATCAATATACTCAATTAGCGAAAGAGGTTAATGATGCTAGTGTTCTAAATAATAACAATAATAACGCGCTAAATAATTCGCTAAATACTAAAGAGGCCTTTACATTGGTTAACGATAATGTGAGTTTATTATTAAAAGAAAATACATTCACAGTTACTACTGCACATCAGCCGAATATTTTTACGGGCCCGCTTTATTTTATATATAAAATAGTGCATGCTATTCAATTAGCTGCTGAATTAAAAAAGCAGTTTCCTGAACATAATTTTGTACCTGTTTATTATATGGGCTCAGAAGATGCCGACTTGCAAGAAGTAGGTTCTTATACTTTAGCAGGTGAATCCTACCAGTGGAATACCAAACAAAAAGGGGCCATTGGAAGAATGAAGGTAGACGATGAGTTAATTAAATTATTACAAAACTTGGAAGGGTATTGGTCGGTAAAGCCATTAGGTAAGGAGGCTATAGATATTTTAAAGCAGGCTTATCAAAAAGGAAAAACTATTGCTGAGGCTACTTTATATTTGGTACACGCCTTTTTTGGAAAGTATGGTCTTGTAGTTATTCAACCAGAGGATGCTAAATTAAAGTCGCTTTTCATTGATGTGATGGAAAAGGAATTAAGAGCTGGATTTTCTCAAAAAGCCATTCAGCCAACGAAAGATAAATTAGCAAGCACCTATCATGTACAGTCCGATGGGCGTGATTTAAACTTATTTTATTTAAAAGATAATACTAGGGCTAGAATTGAAAAACAAGGCGCCAGTTATATTATAGTAGATACAGAAATGCGTTTCACAGAGGAAGAAATAGTAAAAGAATTACATGCACATCCTGATAGTTTTAGCCCGAATGTAATACTTAGAGGAGTGTACCAAGAAACTATACTTCCTGGTATTGCCTTTATTGGTGGTGGGGGAGAACTAGCTTACTGGATGGAGCTTAAAAATGTATTTAATGAAGTAAAAGTGCATTATCCTATTTTGCAATTGCGTAATTCGTTTATGTTTATGAATGAAAAGCAAACGGCACATTGGAATAGTTTGGGCTTTGCATTAGAAGATGTATTCAAACCCCTTTTGGAATTAGAATTGGACTATGTTAAAAATCAAACGAAGGAAAATTTAGCTTTAACCAATCATATCGTATCACTCAACAATTTATATGTTTCTATTCAGCAAGATGTTATAAAAATTGATACTTCTTTAGGGGATCATGCTAAGAATTTATCGGTACAGGCGCAAAAAAAATTAGCCCTTCTAGAAAAGAAAATGATTCGTGCTGAAAAAAGAAAACAACAAACTTCAATAGACCGCATTCAATCTATTAAGGGTTCTTTATTCCCTAAAAATAGTTTACAAGAAAGAGTAGAAAACTTTTCAGAGTGGGTAGGGGCCTACGGATGGGATTGGGTGGAAGCTGTTTTAGAAAATTCAACTACTTTGAAGCCTAGCTTTACAATAATTACTATTAGTAAGAATTAGTATTCGCTATATAATATTTTGATTATTATTTTATAGGATTAGTTTTAAAAAGAAGACTATTATTAAACCTATATTATTAAACCTATTAACTATCTATTTTTTATCAAACTCGTTATTCCAAGTGCCTTTCAAATTCTCCACCTTGGTCATTACTTCCGATTCCATATTTAATTTATAGTCATCCATGGCAGCTCCAATTTGTGCATTCGTACTTCCTATAATTTGAGCAGCTAATAAGCCTGCATTTTTAGCACCATTTAAAGCAACGGTAGCAACAGGTACACCACCTGGCATTTGTAAAATAGATAATATACTGTCCCAGCCCTCTGCTGAATTAGTTGATTTAATAGGAACTCCAATAACAGGCAAGCTAGTTAGTGCGGCTACCATACCTGGTAAATGTGCTGCACCACCCGCACCTGCTATAATTACTTGTAAGCCTCTTTTGCGTGCTGTTTTTGCATATTCTACCATACGATCCGGTGTGCGGTGTGCAGAAACGACGGTTAATTCAAAAGGAATATTGAAAGTTTTTAAAGTATCTGCAGCTGCCTGCATGATAGGTAAATCACTATCGCTTCCCATGATGATGCCAACTTGTGCAGGTGTAGACATAATTTTAATTTGATGCAAGTTAAGTTAATTTTTTATAAAATATCCGGCTACTGCTCCCATTATAGGGCTGGCCTTTGTTTCTATTATTTTTACTTTGAAGCATTTAGCAGTGGTAGTAGGGAATTGAATAATTTTTTTTCTTCCAATGGTAGTGCTTTCGGCAATTTTTTTCATATCAGCTTCATTGTCTCCTGCATATATTTCAAAGCGAATAACTCTTTGCCCAAATTTAATTTGCTCTTGCAGTTGAATGCTATTAATAGTAACTGCTGTAGCTAAACAAATAGCTGTTTCATTTTTATTATTCTTGGTTATAGCGTTTTTAAATAAGTTGGTTTTGAAGGCGGCCTCTCTTACTTTTCTAAAATCCATTAAAGCGGCTGAATCTTGCGGAGCAATTAAACCTTTTCTATTAGGAGGTACATTTAATAATAAATTACCACCATGGCCTACTGAGTTTAAATATAAATTAAATAATGTCTTTCCCGATTTTACTGTAGAATCTTCTTCTTCATGATAAAACCATCCTTTGCGAATTGAAACATCGGCTTCAGCACCAATCCAATTTTTTCCATTAAAATTTCCTCTATTCAAAGTATCATTAGCAGGAGCTCCTTCACCTCTTTTAAATCCGGCGGTATCTAATAAGTTCCAGTTGGTTTCATTAATCAATCCATTTTCATTACCTACCCAACGAATATGGGGTCCAATATCACTGAAGATTAGAATATTGGGTTGGTAAGACATTGCAGAATCTTTGAACCTTGTAAAATCGTAGACTTGTTTTTTTCCGTTAGGGCCTTCTCCATTCGCTCCATCCCACCATAGTTCAGTTAAATTGCCATAACCTGTTAAAAGTTCCTTCATGGTTTGAATATAGATATCGTTATAAGCAGCAGTGCCATATTGCGGGTGGTTTCTATCCCAAGGAGAAATATATACGCCCATTTCAATACCTGCTTTCTTACAAGCTTCTGACAACATTTTAATCACATCACCTTTTCCATCCAACCACTTGCTTTCTCTTACAGTGTGCTTGCTAAATTTACTTGGCCATAAACTAAATCCATCGTGGTGTTTAGCTGTAATAATAATGCCTTTAGCGCCAGCCGCTTTTGCAATGCTTGCCCACTGGTTACAATCGATTGCTGTTGGGTTAAATACATTTGGGTCTTCACTTCCTTTGCCCCATTCTAAATTGGTAAATGTGTTAGGGCCAAAATGCATAAATAAGTAAAATTCTTTTTCATGCCAAGCAAGTTGTTGCTTAGTAGGGGTGGGTCCAAATTTTTCTTGTGCTACTAATATATTATTAGATGCTAAAAAGAAAAGCACAGTAGTGAAAAATAAGTAAATATATTTTTTCATGAAAGCGCTCTTTTATATAATTGAATCGTGTTTTCTAAACCTAGATAAAGGGCATCGCTCATTAAGGCATGTCCAATACTTACTTCATCAATGCTTGGAATAGATTGTATTAAATAAGGCAAATTGAATCTATCTAAATCGTGGCCTGCATTAATGCCTAGTCCTAATTTTTTAGCAAGAGCTGCAGCAGTCATATAAGGGGCAATGGCTTTTTCTTTATTGCCAGCAGCAAACTGCCTTGCATACATTTCGGTGTATAATTCTATACGGTCGGTTCCAGTAGTAGCAGCGGCTTCAATCATTTTTTCTATAGGGTCTACAAAAATAGATACGCG
>JABMML010000117.1 GCA_013205585.1 Chitinophagaceae bacterium
CATTCAATTTGATTACCCTAAAGGAAAATTCAAAGCCAATCAATTATTAGCTATTTACGCAAGAGCTGGTAGTTCCTATTTAGAATTAGCTACTACTTATAATATTGCCTTATACAAACTATATGGCTACAATGATTTAGAGGAAACAGACCTAGTGAGTAAGGACCAAATTTTGTACTTAGTGCCTAAAAGAAAAGAAGTAAGTAAAAAAGTGCATTTAGTAGCAGCAGGTGAAAATTTATATGATATTAGTCAAAACGAAGGCATACAATTAAATTACTTGCAAGCCTACAATGCGGGTGTTACAGATAAAATATTAGTAGCGGGCACTACCCTTATTTTATTTAAAACCAATGAAGCACCTAAAATAAGTACTAGCCCAATAAAAAATAGTAGCATCCCCAATTTTTTAAAGCGTAAAAAAAATAATTAATTATGAATAGCATTCAAGTATTAGATAAAGAATTTGTTCCCTACTTAGTTGAAAAAGAAATTCAAGAAAAAATTACTGCTTTAGCTGTTCAATTAAATAAAGACTATGCAGGTAAAAAACCTATTTTCTTATCAATACTCAATGGCTCCTTTTTATTTACCGCCGATTTATTTAAACAAATAACTATTGAAGCCGAGGTTTGCTTTATTAAACTGGCCTCCTATAAAGGCATGACTTCTTCAGGCAATATTATTACTGCCATTGGTCTTGAAGCCAATGTAAGCGGAAGAGATATTATTATTTTAGAAGATATAATTGATACAGGTAAAACCTTACACCATTATTTACCACAACTACTTTCTAGTAGCCCTGCCTCTGTAAAAATTGCTGTATTATTAAATAAAAAAGAGGCCTTACAATTTCCTGTACAAATAGACTACACTTGTTTTGAGATACCTAATAAATTTGTAGTAGGCTATGGCCTTGATTACGACGGACTTGGTAGAAATTCAAAAGATATCTACCAATTAAAATAAAATTACTTGCTAGGCTTCGGTTGGAAATTAGGGCTTTGCTGCATTTTTTCTAAGATGGCTTTTTCCTCTGCACTTACATGCTGTGGTGTCCACACATTTACATTAATGAGTTGATCTCCCTTCGCATATCCTTGTACTTCTGGAAAACCCTTCCCTTTTAACCTAAATACTTTTCCACTTTGCGTACCTGGTGGAATTTTAATTTTGGCTCTACCATCAATGGTAGGTACTTCTACACTTGTTCCAAATACCGCATCAGGTATGGTAATATATAAATCAAATGAAACATTTAATCCATCTCTATGCAAACTCTCATGCGCTTCTTCTTCAATCATAATAATCAAATCACCAGCACCTCCACCACGCTCACCCGCATTACCTTTTCCAGACATGCTTAACTGCATGCCATCTTGCACACCACCGGGAATATCAATAGATATAGTTTCTTCTCCATATACACGACCTTCCCCTTTACAAGGACTGCATTTAGCTGTCACTGTATTCCCCTCTCCATTACAAGTAGGACAAGTATTCACTGTTTGCATTTGCCCTAAAAAAGTATTGGTGACTCTTTTTACTTGACCCGATCCATTACAAGTACCACAGGTTTGAACACTATTTTTATCTTTTGCACCATTACCACCACAAGTAGTACATAAAACATGTTTTTTTACTTTTACTTGCTTATTCGCACCATTCGCAATTTCTTCAAAGTTCATCTTAAGTTTAATTCTTAAGTTACTTCCTCTTTGTCCTCTGGATCTTGAAGACCTTGAACGACTTCCTCCTCCTCCAAAAAATCCACCAAACATATCTTCTCCAAATACATCTCCAAACTGACTAAATATATCATTCATATCCATCCCACCACCGCTAAATCCGCCGCCACCGCCTGCACCTGGACTAAATGCAGCATGTCCAAATCGATCATACTTCGCTTTCTTATCGCCATCGCTTAAAACCTCGTAAGCAGAAGCGGCTTCTTTGAATTTTTCTTCTGCAGCTTTATCTCCCGGATTTCTATCTGGGTGAAATTGCATCGCCACTTTACGGTATGCTTTTTTAATTTCATCCGTTGAAGAAGATTTTGTGATACCCAATACCTCGTAGTAATCTCTTTTTGACATAGTCGAATTTTATTTTCCTACCACTACTTTTGCAAAGCGGATAATTTTATCATTTAAAAAATAACCTTTAGTAATCTCATCCACTACTTTACCCTTTTTTTTATTCTCCGTAACAGGAATTTCTGTAATGGCTTCGTGTAGTTCAACATTAAAATCCTTGTGTAAACTTTCCATTGCTGTCACTCCTTTTGATTGCAAAGTAGATCTCACTTTATTAAACACTAATTGAATACCTTCTTTTTGCACAGCAATATCATCGGCACTATTCAACTGTTTTTCTGCTCTATCGCAGTCGTCCATCACTTCTAACATGGAAACAATTACATCTTTTCCAGCTGTTTGAATGAGGTCCAATCTTTCCTTGGCAGTTCTTCTTCTAAAGTTTTCAAATTCTGCCATTAAACGCAGGTACTTATCCTTCTGATCTGCAAAATCGGCCTTTAATTGGTCTAGTTCGCTTAAAGGTGTTTGTTCTAGTTCAGTAGTAGTTTCGGCGCTATTTTCGGCCTCATTTTGAGCATCAATGGCTTGATCTGTGGTTTCCATTTCTTTGTCTTCCATAGTTTTCATATTGTTACAAATATCTCCCAAAAATATTGCCAAATCAAGAAATAGAGCAAAATTGACAGAAATTGACCTAAAATAGGCACAAGTTGTCACTCATTTGGGCGCTATATTTGTGCCATGACAAAGGTGTATTTAAACAAGAAAATTAACCCCAGAATTGCCCAGGGCCACCCCTGGATTTACAATAATGAGGTGGACCGTATTGCCGGCCCCATTGAACCTGGAGATATTGTAGAAGTTTACTTCTTTAATGGCCAATTAGCAGGCAGGGGCTATATCAACCCCAATTCTCAAATTATTATAAGGCTACTAACAAGAAAAAGAGAAGAAATTGATGCTAATTTTTTTTATGAAAAAATAAAAACCGCTTGGGCCTATAGACAACAATTGGGTTATACCGAAAACTGTCGTTTGGTATTTGGAGAAGCTGATGGATTACCCGCATTAATTATTGATAAATTCAATGATTATTTTGTCTTGCAAACCTTATCCTTAGGTATGGATATTTGGAAGCAAGCCATTGTGGATGCAATTCAAAAAATATTTTCGCCTAAAGGAATTTATGAAAGAAACGATGTGCCCGTTAGAGAATTAGAAGGCCTTACGCAAGTAAAAGATTTTTTAACGGAACCCTTCCCTACAGAAATAATTATTAAGGAAAATGATCTACAATTTTATGTAAACATTGAAACAGGACAGAAAACAGGCTATTTTTTAGATCAACAAGATAATAGAAGGGCTATAAAAGAAATTGTAAAAGGTGCCGATGTATTAGGGGCCTTTACCTATACAGGTACTTTTGAAATACACGCTGCACATTATGGAGCAAAATCGGTTTTAGGTATTGATATTTCAGAATCGGCAGTAGCACAGGCGAATAAAAATGCTGCTTTAAATAAACTAGATCATATAGTGAAGTTTGAAGCCATGAATGCATTTGATGTATTAAAAAAATGGGGTAAAGAAGGCAGAAAATATGATGTGGTAATGTTGGACCCTCCTGCATTTACAAAAAGCAGAAATAATATTGATAAAGCCATTACAGGGTATAAGGAAATTAATTTAAGAGGGATGCAAATGCTTCGTAATGGAGGTTTCTTAGTAACATCAAGTTGCACCAACCTAGTGAGTCCTGAATTATTTTTAGAAACGATACAAATGGCTGCCTGGGATGCCAAGAAAAGAATACGTCAGGTCACCTATCAATCACAATCCAGCGATCATCCTATTATTTGGGGTATGGAAAATACGCACTATTTAAAGTTTTTAATTGTAGAAGTTTGCGATCGATAGAAATTAACATGAAGCAAAAAAGGGTCCCGATAATTCGGGACCCTTTTTTAAAATCATTAGACAGCGTAGTGTTAATTTTATATTCTATAAAAATTACGAAAAAGGGTTCCATTTTATTGGAACCCTTTTTAAAAATCATTAGATGTCATAGTTGTTTGGGCTTATATTTTATAAAGCCCTAATAATTACCAAAAAGCCCCGCGATAAATCGCGGGGCTTTTAAAATCATTAGAGAGCGGAATGTTAATTTTATATTATATAAAAATTAACATGCAGCGACGCTTTAATTCAATTTATTCAAAGTGGTTTGAATAGCTTCAAAATTAGGCAAGTCACCTGGTGTAGCACAAATTTCTTCATATTGAATAACACCTTCTTTGTCTACTACAAATGCTGCACGCTTGCTAACACCTTGCATTTCAAAAGCAGGGAATACATCATATTTAACGCCATAATCAGCAATAGCTGTTTTATTAAAATCGCTTAACAAAGAGAAATTTAATTTTTGCTCTTCTTTGAATTTACCTAAAGTAAATAAAGAGTCTACAGAGATACCTAAGACAACTGCATTGGCAGCGTTGTATGTTCCAATGTTATCTCTAATACTACATAATTCTGTAGTACAAACGCCTGTGAAAGCTAAAGGGAAAAATAAGACGACTACATTTTTACCTTTATAATCTGCTAAGTTTACTGCTTTTTTCTCTGTATCAAAAAGTGTAAAGGCCGGTGCGGTTTTACCCATTAAATTGCTCATGATGTATTGTATTTTTTTGTTTTAATTTTTACAACCTAAAAGTAAAATTCTTTAGTGAATTCTAGTTTAAAGCGAATGTTATTATATTATTTTTTTTCTCTTTTCGAAAGCTCATTGACTGAATCCATTAATTCCTTGAATTCAATGGGGTGCCTTTGTAAGTAATCGATAGTTTTATAAAATTCAACTCTATCTACCTTATTTAAATCAAAGATTTGCTGGTAAAATTGGACGTTTTTCTTGTCTGCTTTCCAAGTACTATCTACCACAGAAACCCTCGAATAATATTCATCTGCCTGCATTAACTGCCAAACCACTGTTTGCATGGTCTTCATATCAACGCGCTTATCCTTAGTTGCCTTTGTTTGACAGCCCAATAAAATGCAAGAAAGTATTACCCATTTTTTCATTCTAGCTTTTCTTTATACTTGTTAATATTGGTAATATCTAAGGAAGATAAAGTAGTAAGTAATTGTTTTCGAGTGGCTTTATCTGAATTATTAAAAATGCCCACAATTTCTGAAAATTTAGCCTGCATTAAAATGGGAATAAGCATTCCACTCACAGCCCCCTCGTTCATCTCTTGCAAGTTAATTAAAGTATTTAAGATATTACTCTTAGCCAGTACTGGTTTTTCTGTCATTTGATCAAGGCCCTCTCTGTAATAACTATAAATAATATCATGCACTTTATCGTTACCATACTTGGTTAAGTTATCTATTAAGATATACCTATTTCTTTGCCCATCATAGCTTTTCCAACCACTTATACCACTACCCTCTGGTGCATTGTATACAATATTAAGGGCTTTATTAAAATAAGGCATACCGGCCTTTGGTGCAAAGGAATCATAATCTAGTCCTAAAATAATATAAATATAATAAGCAATGGTGGCGGTTAAGTTCGACGCTAAGGGGTCGGCACCTTGAATTCTATTTTCATTAAATTCAATAGGCTGAGAAAGCTGATATTTAAAAGTAAAATTAGCATCCTGCATATTTAATACAGAGCTGCTATAACTGGCATTATGAATGGGCCTATTGGAAACAATACTTAATTTGGCATCGTATACGCCAGGGCCTACCTCAGATTCTATCGTAATATAAAAGCTGCAATCAATTTTCTCTTCGTTTGAATAGGCATCGTTGGACCATTTACGTTGATTGATGAAATCTTTTAATTGAATTTGTAATTGAGGGAATATTTTAGGGTCTACCTGATTGTCAACTTTATTAGATTGTATAGTAATAGAGGCGGCTAGTTCTTGCGCATCTAATAAATGCACAGCGCAACCAATCATAAAAATAGTAAATAATAATTTCTTATACATAGCCTAACTATTTAACTCTAAAATACAAAAACGTCCCGATACCTCAATAGTTCCGGGACGTTTTTAATTTTGTAGAAGCAAATACTAGCGGAATAAATCGCTTTCTTCGTTTTTACGGTAATATATTTTGTCATCGATAAATTCAGCAGTAGCTAAAATAGCAGGATTAGGCATACGCTCATAAGCCTTAGAAATTTCGATTTGCTCTTTGTTCTCATGAATCTCTTCCAAGCTATCGGTGTGACTAGCAAACTCTTCTAATTTACTGTGCAATTCTTCTCTTACAGAAATGCTAATTTGATTGGCTCTCTTTGAAATAATGGAGATAGACTCATACAAATTACCAGTCTTCGCTTTTAAAGCTTTTAAACTTTTTGTTTCTACAACAGAAGGGGTGTTGGCACCCATATTTCTTCTTAGTTTACTCATTTTATTAAATTTAAATAATTGTCTGTTTGTTTCTTTATTTTTTTTGCTTCAACCAATAATGGGCTGTCGCTATAACGGTCTACAAAATCATTATACTCTGCAACCACTTTGTCAAATCTCTCTTTTTGCTTATCAATAAAACTATTTTCAGCAAATTGATAATAAGCTTTTAAAGTAAGCAGTTTATACTGATCTGCATTTTTTGAATCTGGGTAACCATCCGATAATAAACCATAAGAAATAGCCGCTGCTCTGAATAATGCAAGATCTGAATACAAGGTAGCTGTTTTATAATCTTTCAATTCTAGCTTAGCTCTTGAGGCGTCAATGACTTCAGTGGCATCTTTCACTTTTGTACTAGTAGGATGTCCATCAATAAATTGTTGCATTAATTGAATGGTTCTAACGGTAGTGGTTTGGTCTAATTCTGCTTTTGGTGAACGCTTAAAATATGTATAAGCTCTTAAATAATCCACTTCTTCTGTTCTTGGACTATTTGGGAAATACTCTACAAAAGTTTTAAATAAATTTTCTGCATTCTCATAGTCCTTATCAAAGTAGTAGGAGTTCGCAAATTTTAAATATAATTCTTCGTATCGAGGTGTTCCTTTCACAAAAGGCATTACGGATTCAAAGAGCTGCTGTGCGTTAGAATACTTTTTTTGTAAAAAATAACTCTCTGCCATTTTTACCTTATAATCATTATCCTTATTCTTTAAAATTTTTTGGAATTTTGAAGTACAAGACGACAAGGCCAAAACAATACAAAAAGCAACAAATATTCTATTCATACAGGGATGCAAAATTAACTAATAATCCTCAATTTATGACTAAAATAGTCCAAATTGGGGGCTGTCGCGTTAAGATTATTATAAAAAAAGCCCCGAATAGCATCGCTAAACGGGGCTATATCAATTACTTAGACAAGATTAAGCGTCTTTACCAGCCGCTTTATCGTCATCCATTTTAGCTTTAATTTCAGCTAAAGCACCTAGGTCACCTAAAGTAGATTTCTCTACTTTTGCCTGAATAGTTTTAACTGCTTTTTTAGTCTTATCCGTTTCCACTTTTGCTTCTTTCTTAGCTACTTCTTTTTCTTCAGTGATCGCTTGTTCCCAAATTCTTGCATGAGAAACCACAATACGCTTTTCATTGCGATCAAATTCGATCACCATGAACTTCGCTGTTTCTTCTGCTTGAACTTGTTTGCCATCTTCTTTCGCTAAGTGACGATTAGGTGCAAAACCTTCAAGACCATGCGGCAATTGTACAATCGCACCTTTTTCATCCTTACGGCTGATGGTACCATCATGAATAGATCCTATTGCAAAAGTTTGCTCTAATGCATTCCAAGGATCTTCTTCTAATTGCTTATGTCCTAATTGTAGTTTTCTGTTTTCTTTGTCGATGTTCAAGATTTTGATATCGATAGACTCTCCCACTTTTACATACTCAGAAGGGTGATTGAAACGCTTCAACCA
>JABMML010000118.1 GCA_013205585.1 Chitinophagaceae bacterium
ACTATGGGTAGTTTCTGGCTATCATTTACCCTACTCCTATTTTATTTTGCCTTATTCAAATATTTATTTCTGTTTTTATTTGCTCCTTACTTCTCCTATTTTCATTTACGCATCGAAGCCATCAATAAAAATGAAGTCTTTGTATTTAATGCAAAGGCCTATCAAAAATTATTGCTAAGGGCTTGGCTATTAAATGCCACTAATTTACTATGGCAAACGGTATACCTTATTCCAATTGTAATTATTTGTACTTTACCTATAGTAGGATGGTTCACTCCATTTTTCACCATTATCTTAGAATGTTATTTCTTTGGCTATGCCATGCTTGATTATGGCTTGGCTACAGAAAAACAAAATGATGTAGCCACGGCTAGCTATGTCAATAGCCATAAGGGTTTACCCATTGGTAACGGACTTATATTTTATATGATGCACTTAGTCCCTATTATTGGTTGGATAACTGCGCCTTTTTATTCACTCATAGCAGCACAATTAAATACCCAAGAACTTAAAGACAAAGAACTATGAGCCAAGGAAAAGTTTTTTTACTACCCATGATTTTACACGAAGAAGGCTGGGAAGCCTTACCAACTGATGTTGTAAAATGGATTGGGGGGTGTGACGCCTTTTTTGTAGAAGAAGAAAAAACAGCAAGGCGCTTTTTCAAAAAACTATGGAAAGAAATGGTGATTGATAATTATACTTGGTACCCTATTCATAAAGTGGAGGCCGAACAAATAAAGGCCTTTAAGGATTTACTAAAGCAAGGAAAAAATATTGGTATTATTTCTGAGGCGGGTTGCGCAGGCATTGCCGACCCTGGACAAATATTAGTAGCTGCTGCCCAAGAAATGGGCATTGTAGTGAAACCTTATACAGGACCTTCTTCTATTTTATTGTCTTTAATGGCCAGTGGTATGAATGGTAATTTATTTCAGTTTCATGGCTATTTACCCATTGATCTTACAGAAAGAAAGAAAAAAATTCAAGCATTAGAGGCCGATGCTATTCAAAGAAATTGTACACAGTTATTTATAGAAACGCCTTATCGTAATAATCAATTACTAGAAACTATTTTAAGTACTTGCAAGCCCCAAACAAAACTATGTATTGGCGTGGATATTACAGGACCTACCGAATCTATTGTAACAGCTACCATGGCGGACTGGAAATCAAAATTGCCGGAGCTACATAAAAAATTAGTTATTTTTTTAATAGGCACTTAGCTCTTACCTAGTTGCAGAAAATTACAAAAAAAGGTATTTACCGAAGAAAAAGGCATTCAAAAATTAGCTAAGATGCTGCATGGAAAAATCTCCTACCCATTTCAGAGCGTCCCATCCCCTATTATTTATATCCAGCATTCTATTAGCTGGACTTATTTTTGCAAAATTATTTGTACAAGAGCTACTGATATTAAGCATTAGCGAGGCTACTTATTTATTATTGTTTTCACTGGTTCTTTTACAATTCATTATTGCTCGTTCGCCTACTTATCCAAATACCCATGCTAATATTCATTCTTATACCTTTTCATTATCCAAATATATTGAAGGCTTTTCGGTATACCTTATACTATTTAGCTGGGGTATTTTATTATTTTTTCTAACAAAAGAAAAAAATCTATTTCAAATTCCCTATCCGGAATCATTTATTACCTATTGTAGAAATGCGGTAGTGAATAAACTAAATATTTACATTCCTTCTGCTGAAGCCAATGCATTTGCAAAATCATTATTATTAGGCATCAAGACCGATGCTAATAAAGAACTACTAAATGCTTACAAGCAATTAGGTATTATACATATAGTGGCCATTAGCGGAATGCACCTTGAAATTATATTTAAAAATATCTTACGCATTACCAGCTGGCTGCCTCGAAAAAAATTATTAATGGCAGTTGAGCTATTCATTGTACTAGGCTTTGTCTGGACCTATACCCTAATGGCTTTTGCAAGCCCTTCCATTGTAAGAGCCGCCGTATTTTTTAGCATCTACTATATAGGCAAATTTAGAGGGGATAGTTCTTATACTTTAAATGTGATGGCAGGAGGCATTTTAATTTTTCTTTTGTTTGATATAAAAAATGTAGAAAATATTGGCCTGCAACTATCTTATGCTGCCGTACTAGGTATTCATTTATTCTATCCTTTATTGAGTAAAATGATGCCCATGGATAACCCTGTCTTAGTTTTTTTATGGAATAATTTATGCATTAGTATAGCGGCGCAATTAACTACCCTCCCTATTTTGCTTTATTATTTTCATCAACTAGCTTCCATGGTATTAATAAGCAATTTTATCATGGTGCCCTTAAGCACCCTTCTTTTATACGCACTAGCCCTCTTAGTCATTACCCCAAACATAATGGGGTTTTCAAAATTATTTGGGCAAATAATTGAAATATATATAATGGGTATGAATAAAGCCATTAGCTCTTTAGAGGCAATGCCTATGAATCGCCCCCTATTGATTTCATTTGGACTAGAACAAGTGATTTTGTTTTACTTGGCACTACTTCTAATTTATGCTTGGCTGTATACAAAACGCAGCCATTGGCTTCTCTATTTAACCGGCCTATTTTGCTGCTATTCGATCATAAAGTTATTCAGTACGGGCTAATTTTTGTGGAAAAGCTAAGGGAAGCAAAAAACAGGAAGGGCTTACCTTTACTTATGGAAAAGAAAATACAATCAGCCTTAATTTCAGTTTTTTACAAAGATGGTTTAGCTCCTTTAGCTAAAACCTTACACGACTTAAATATTACTATTTATTCTACCGGTGGTACTCAACAATTCATCGAAGAATTAGGCATTCCTTGTATAGGAGTAGAAACAGTAACTGGCTACCCTTCTATTTTAGGAGGAAGAGTGAAAACATTACACCCTTCTATTTTTGGTGGCATCTTAGGCAGAAGATATGAAGACCAAGACCTAAAAGAAATGGAGCAGTATAAAATACCTGCTTTAGATTTAGTCATTGTAGACTTATACCCCTTTGAAGAAACATTAAAAAATACCGACGAAGAAAAATTAATCATAGAAAAAATTGATATTGGTGGGCCTTCTATGATTAGAGCAGCTGGTAAAAATTTTAGAGACTTAGTAGTCATTGCTGCTAAAGACGATTATTCAAAATTGAACCAAATACTTATTGATCAAAAAGGAACCACTAACCTTGAGCAAAGAAAATCCTTTGCAGCTAAAGCTTTTGAAGTAGTCATGCATTATGATGTAGCCATTAGCAATTATTTTAACCCAGCTAGCGGTAAGGTTTTAAGATATGGAGAGAACCCACATCAGGTAGCCACTTTTTATGGCAAATTAGAAAATTGGTTTACACAATTACATGGCAAGGAATTATCTTATAATAATTTAGTAGATGTAGATGCTGCCATTGCTTTAATAACAGACTTACCACTAACTAGTTTCGCTATTATCAAACATACCAATGTATGCGGTGTGGCTAAAAGAAATACTGTTTTTGAGAGTTGGAAGGCAGCCTTAGCAGGTGACCCAGAAAGTGCTTTTGGTGGTGTACTAGTTACCAACGCAATCATTGATATAGCTACTGCAGAAGCCATTCAGGAAATATTTTTTGAAGTATTAATTGCCCCTGGATTTGATCCAGCTGCCTTAGTTATTTTATCGGCTAAGAAAAATAGGATTCTATTAGAATTAAAAAATGAAGTAAGCTTTAACCCTACGCAAAAAAAATCAATTCTCAATGGCATTTTAGAACAAGGATTAGATAATGGCAATTATAGCAAGTGGGAAGAAGTAGGCGCTAGACCAAGTTCTGAAAAAGAAAAAGAAGACTTAATTTTTGCAAATATTATTTGCAAGCATTTAAAAAGCAATGCCATTGCTTTAATTAAAAATAATCAATTAGTAGGTAAGGGTTGTGGTCAAACCAGTAGAGTCGACGCCCTTCGTCATGCAATTGAAAAAGCCAAGCAATTTAAATTTGATTTAAAGGGCGCTAGCCTCGCTTCAGATGCTTTTTTCCCTTTTGATGATTGCGTAAGAATTGCCCATGAAGAAGGAATTGAAGCCTATATTCAGCCAGGAGGCTCGCTTAGAGATAAAGACAGCGTTGCTTATTGTCAGGCCAATGGGCTTGCCATGGTAATGACAGAACAAAGGCATTTCAAACATTAAGCCAAGCCCCATGGCTAATCAAAAAAAAGCATATTTAGCTTTAAGCGTTACAAGTATAGTTTGGGGAACCACTTGGGTGGCAAGTAAAATGGGTGTATCTCATATGCCCGCTTTTGAACTAGCCAGTATTCGTCAGTTTTTAGGGGGTAGTATTTACGTGGGCTTTTTTTTATTAAGAGGTGAAGGCTTTCCTTCTTTCAAACAATTTCTTTGGTTAATTCCCATGGCTTTTTTAATGTTTGTATCCTCTAATGGTATTGCCACTTATGGTTTACAATTTATTACCAGTGGGCTTGCGGCTTTAATTGCAGCACTGTATCCTTTATCGGTGGTGCTCATTGAAAGATTTTATTTTAAGGCCATTAAAATTACAACGCAAACTATGATTGGCCTACTATTAGGTCTTCTAGGTATTGTTTTTATTTTTTATAAGGATAGTTTATTGGTGCACGGAACAAATTATGCATTAGGCGTTGGCTTATCCTTCTTTGCAATGATTACTTGGAGTGTGGGTTCAATTATTATAGCAAGAAATAAAATTGATATGAACGCCTATTACTCCATTGGATGGCAAATGCTAATAAGTGCTGTCACCATGGGTTTATTTACTTTGTATTCGGGTAATTATATTGCACTAGATGAAATCCCTGCCATTTCTTGGTGGGTCATTATATACATGGTCATTGGCGGATCGGTCTTTGCCTTTATTTCATTTATCTATAGCATGAAGCATTTACATCCTGCTATTGCTTCTTTATATGCTTATATAAACCCCATTGTTGCTATTTGGGTAGGCTCTTTACTCTTGAATGAAAAAATAAGTTTTACGAGTATAGTGGGTACTATCTGCACCCTTATTGGTGTTTACTTAGTGAACAGAAGTTTAAAAAAACAGAAGGATCCGGTGGAAGCTATTTCTGACGCCGATGGAATGTAAGAATGTATTTGAAGTAAAATCTTAGATTTGAAATACCATCCTGTCGCTGAAATATAATATTACAATTGAAGTGTAATTTTACTTCTTATGCCCTTCCTTCCAAAGTTGATTAAATGTTTTGGCTGGAAATTCAAGAGGGTCTCTTTGATTGGACCAGCCCTTAAACATTTTATTAATGACCCAATTTTTGATGGGGGCTGTACCTTGATTCATTAAAGTTCGATTCATAGAAGTTTGTTTCCAAGCCTTCCAAGCAAATTTTTCAGCAAAACTAGCTTCTCCTAAATCCACTGCTTCTTTTCTATTCTCCAATAACAACTCGTGTAAATTTATTTTAACGGGACATACTTCTGTACAATTGCCACATAAACTAGAGGCATAACTTAAATGTTTATAGTCGTGCATGCCTCTTAAATGCGGTGTAATTATACTACCAATAGGTCCGCTATAAGTAGTATCGTAAGCATGACCTCCAATATTTTTATAAATGGGACAAGCGTTTAAACAAGCGCCGCATCTAATACAATAAAGGGCTTCTCTACTTTTTGCATTCGCTAGTAAATCGGTGCGACCGTTATCAAGTAAAATAACATACATCTCTTCAGGACCATCCGTTTCTTCCTTTTGTCTTGGACCTGAGATAATACTATTATAAACGGTTACTTGTTGTCCAGTACCATAAGTGGCTAATAAGGGCCAAAATAAACCAAGGTCATTAATAGAAGGAATCATTTTTTCAATACCCACCACCACAATATGTGTTTTAGGCCAGGATGCTGATAATCTTGCATTGCCCTCATTCTCTGTTACTGCAATAGCACCTACATCGGCAATAATAAAATTAGCACCCGTTACACCTATTTCTGCCTGTACGTATTTTTCTCTTAAATTTTTTCTAGCCACCAGGGTTAATTGCTCTGGTGTTAAATTAATATCAGTTCCTAATTTCTCATTAAATAATTTAGCTACATCTTCCTTGCTTTTATGCATGGCAGGTGTTACAATATGATAAGGCGCTTCTCCATCCATTTGCTGAATGTATTCTCCTAAATCGGTCTCCACACTTTCAATACCTACCGATTCTAAATAATTATTTAAATGAATTTCTTCAGTGACCATGCTCTTGCTTTTCACAACGGATTTGCAATTCTTCTGTTCGCAAATTTCTCCGATAAATTTTAAAGCTTGCTCGCTGTCTTCAGCCCATAATACCTTAGCTCCTCTTTTAGTAATCTGCTCTTCGAATTGATTTAGGTATATATCTAAATGTTCAATGGCTTCCCATCTTTTATTCTTGGCTAATTCTTTAACGCGATTTAAATCGGTGAATTGTTCTTTGCCTTTTGGTACCACAGCATTGTACTTACCAATATTAAAATTAATTTTTTTATAGTGGGATTTATCAAGCGCTTTGGCGGTGCTTTTTTCAAAAAAGGAGGCTGCGTAAATACTTTCCATGAGGACAAAAATAGCTATTTATTTTTAAGATGCTTCGCTGTAGCATCCAAGGTCTCATAAAATGTTTCCCCATACTTTCTAACAATGGATTCCTTGAGAAACTGGTAGGCGGGCACTTTTAACTTCACGCCCAAGGAACAGCCCGATTTACATAGGTCTTCACGAGGCTCATAATTTACATATTCCATCTTTGGGTCTAACTTACTTTTCTGTATTTTAATGGGAAATAAGTGGCAGCTAAGGGGCTTTTTCCAAGGAATCTTGCCATCATTATAGGCTTGCTCAAAGGCACATTTGATGACGCCTTTCTCTTTAAAGCCATAAGCACAAATGGCACCATTAATAGTAGGTGTTACCCAGCCAAATTCACGATCATATAAATAAGGACCTACTGCATTCACTTCTTTAATCCCCTCCTTGGTCATATAAGGCTTTACTTTTTCATAAAATTCCTTCACATAGTCTTTTTCTTTATTTTCAAGTGGTGCGCCAGCATCTCCATCTTCACAACAGGCTCCCTTGCATTTAGACAAGTCGCATACAAACTGTTCTTCCACTACTAAGTCGCTCACTAAAACATTGTCAATAATAATCATTGGAAAATTTTGTAGGATAAAGATATCATTTTTTCCATCTAAATGTGTTCAAAATATGCTTTATGTCTTCTAGCAAAAAAGCATTGACAGGTGCCAAGGAATCCTGATTAGGGGTGGCATCATAATACAAGGCTCCTCTAAAAAAATGACGGGTAGAATCGGTTAGAAAAAACTGATAGGGCGTTGCTACTTCACCACCGATGGTAAAAAAAATACCTTCCACTCCTTGCTTGTTTTGAAAAACTGAATCGGCAATGGAGCTTGCCCTATTATTATGGTTATTGGCAAAAGTATAGGCATCACTAATTAAAGTATCTAGCTGTTTTGCTTGCATGGCTATATAACTTATATATATAGTAGCTTCTTGACCTGGAAATCGAATATTCAACCATTTGCCTTTTTGAAGGCCTGTTCTTTGCTCATTTACATTTTCATCTATGACTGCATAAGTGGGATATTCAAAACTATAAGGAGTAGTTGTTTGATTAAAAACTTGGTAAGACTTTGCAGGAAAAGAAAGTTTTGAATAGCCTTTATTTTTGGTGGAATAAGGGCTATTACAAGCCGCTAAAAATAATATACAGAAAAATAAAGCAATAAATACTGCACCAGTTCGTTTAGCCATTTTCAATATTTTGAGTAGGCAATGGCGTGATAATTAATTGAATTTTATGAATTCTATTTTTTTGAATTTCAAGTACTGTAAAACTAAATTGTTTGAACTTAACCACTTGCTGTAATGTAGGAAAGGCGCCTGCTAATTCTAAGAATAAGCCTGCCACTGTATCGCTTTCTCCTTTTACAGTATCAAAATAGTTGGTAGCAATTTCAATAAAATTACAAAAGTCAATAATGGTTGTTTTTCCTTCAATGATATAATGGTATTCATCTATTTTTTTAATCATCGATTCTTCCTCATCAAATTCATCTTTAATATCCCCCACAATTTCTTCTAAGATGTCCTCTAATGTAATAATACCGCTAGTTCCACCAAATTCATCTACTACAATGGCAAAATGAATACGCTTTGATTGAAACTCTTTTAATAAATCTTCAATCATTTTCTGCTCATGTACAAAAAAAGCAGGGCGAATTAATGGCCTCCAATCATAGTCTGCATTTTCACTAATATGCGGAATAATGTCCTTGGTATGAATAATACCCGCAATGGTGTCTAAGTCTTCTTTGTAAATAGGAAAGCGACTATAATTATGCTCTTTAATATGCGCTAATAAATCATTAAAAGAAATAGAGGCATCTACTCCACAAACATCTAATCTTGTTTTCATGATTTGTTTAACAGAAATATTTCCGAACTTAACAATGCCTTTTAAAATACTTTTTTCGTTGGCTTGGTTATTAGGAGAAGTGGTTAATTCAATGGCATGGTCCAATTCTTCCATGCTATAAGAACTACCTGCTCTTTTTTGCTCTAACTTTTTTTCAATCTTATTGGTATACTTAACCAATAAGCCGCTAGGTTTTGAAAAAATAATATACACTACTTGAATAATAAAACCAAAGTCTTGGGCAAATCGAATATTATTTTGAGTAGCCATTACCTTAGGCAAAATTTCACCAAAAAATAAAAGTAGTAAAGTAACAGCGATCACTTTAATGATAAATTCAAGCCCTGGAAAAGAAAAACTATCAAAAATAAAAAAATGATCAATTAAAAGATTGGCAATTAAAATAATACAAATATTAATAAAGCTATTGGCAATAAGCATGGAGCTCAATAACTTTTTTGGATCCTCTAACAAAGTAACAATTCTTTGAAAGGGCTTATAATTTTTTGTTTTTAATACTTGGATGTCTTTATAAGACAAAGAAAAGAAAGCCACTTCCGATCCCGCTATGACAAACGAAAGGAACAATAAAATAAAGATTAAAATAAATAAGCCACTGTCTTGTTGCAGACTGGCCATATTGGCTGTAAGTAAATTAAATAAAGGCCCCGAATGATATTCCAATGTGGATGAATTTATGATGGAAAGTTACCATTTTTACAAAGAAAAACTCGATTTCCCCTTCGCCAGGCCTATTTTTAAAAAATCGTTAACGATTTTAGGAAAAGGATACTTCTTAAACCCTTCTTTTTTAACCCATAAGGCCTTGGCAAAAAGGGCAGGCTTCTTGTCTAATTGTATAATAATAAACCTTGCCTCTATTTGCTGATGCGTAAGTGTCTGCTTATAGACAGAAGAGGGTAATAACGAAATTATATTTTCTCTAGAGATGGCTAAAGGCTCCAAGATTAATTTTTGAATATATTTTTTGTCGATGACTGCCAATTTTTCATTTTCAATTAAATAAAATTGATACAAGTTGGACCAGATATCTCCCTCCGCTCTTTTTTGAATTAAGAATTGGTCGTCGTATTTAAAAATGAAAAAATCAAAAAACCTATTTTTCTTTTGAATACTTTTTAATTTAACGGGCAATAAGTTTACTTGGTTTTCTGTAAAGGCCATACATTTTTTTCGCATGACACAGCTAGGACATTGAGCAGCCATGGGTTTGCAAATGGTGGCCCCAAAATCCATTAAGGCTTGATTATAAATACCAGCTTGCGTTTTAGATAAATTTTCGAATGCAATTTTATTAAAAATTTCAATACCTTCTTTGGTATCAATGGGTGTAGTAATCCCATAAAATCTTGAAAAAACCCTGAAGACATTTCCATCCACTACTGCATGGGGTAAATTATAAGCAAAGGAAGCAATGGCCGATGCCGTATAGGGCCCTACCCCTTTTAATAATAATAAACCTTCATAGCTGTTTGGAAATTTTCCTTTGAACTCTTTTACAATATGCCTTGCAGTAAACAATAAATTTTTACAACGATTATAATACCCCAAACCTTCCCATAGTTTAAATACTTTTTCATCCTTGGCTGCTGCTAATTGAAAGATAGTGGGGAAGTTTTTTAGGAACTTTTCATAGTAAGCCCAGCCTTGTTCGACCCTGGTTTGCTGTAAAATAATCTCACTTAGCCATATTTTATAGGGATCTTTCTCCCCTTTCCAAGGCATGGGTCGATGATTCTCATTCTCATTCCAGTTTAAAAGCAAATGGGTAAAGGGGCTTGGCATTAGGACAAAAATGGATTAAAATTGGGAAAATACGATCAAATTAGACATAAATTCATCAATTACATATTTATATAATATTATATATATATAATTTATATGTATATAAGCTTATAATTATGGACTAAAATGGATAAAAATATTGGAATATAGTTGCAGAAAGGTAAAATTTAATTTATTTTTAATACTGAACACTAAAAATTAAACTTCATGAGAAAGTCTGATCTTATCAATCAAATTTCTGAAAAAACTGGAATCCCTAAAGTGGACGTATTAGTTACTTTAGAAACTATGTTTAAGGAAGTGAAAGAAAACTTAGCGAACGGCCAAAACATATACATACGTGGCTTTGGCAGCTTTATTACTAAGAAGAGAGCCGCTAAAATTGGACGTAATATTAAAAAGAATATTGCCGTTCAAATTCCTGAACATTTTATTCCTGCATTCAAACCAGCAAAAGAATTTGTAAACGAGGTTAAAAGCAAACTTAAGTAACTTACCTTTGCGAGAAATTGACCTATTTTGAAGAAACCACAGATTATTGTTGTTTTTGCTGGCTTGCTTTTAATAAGCATCCTATACTTTTTAGTCCCCAAATCTAAAAAAACTGATCCTTCAGCTTCTAGCCAACTGGCTGCTAATGAAGAACTTAGCTCTAAATCTATTGTAGATGGCGCTAAGCTAAATCTCAGAGCAGATCAAAAGATTATATTGTTATCAATTGAAAATCAATTAGTTAAGTCAAAGACGGCAAGCGATAGTTTGAAGGCTTACAAGAACATCATTCAATATTGGGCAGATTCCGCTCAGCGCATTGAACCTTATTTATATTACACTTACAGCGCTGCTTTGTTGGAAAATACTGAAAAAAGCCTCACTTTTGCAGCCCAGCTGTTTGTAAATAACTTAACAACGCCTGACGCACCACCTGCCCTTCAGAAATGGATGGCAATAAATGCAAAAGTTCTTTTAGAGAAAGCATTGGTTATCAATCCTATAAATGATACATCAAAAATAAATTTAGGTGCCTGCTACCTGTTTGGAAATATTTCAGACAATCCTATGGAAGGCATTTTAAAGGTGAAAGAAGTAGTGGACAAGAATCCACAAAATACTTATGGCCAACTTATTTTAGCATTAGGGGGTAAGAAATCGGGACAGTATGAAAAAGCCATTGAACGTTTTTTAATCATCATCAATCTTGAACCAAATAACATCGAAGCCATGGTAAACCTGGCTGAGTGTTATGAATTGACCAACCAAAAAAATAGCGCCATCGACTGGTATACCAAAGTGAGAGAAAAGGTAAATATACCCGAAG
Organism: Chitinophagaceae bacterium; assembly: GCA_013205585.1. GTDB lineage: Bacteria > Bacteroidota > Bacteroidia > Chitinophagales > Chitinophagaceae > Sediminibacterium. The sequence goes on from JABMML010000118.1 coordinate 11,565, forward strand.
CGAAAGAAGCAGTGACTAAGAGAATTCAAGAATTAAAGAAATAACATTTTATAACAAAAATTATTCGACATGCCTTGTGGTAAAAAAAGAAAGCGTCATAAAATTGCGACGCACAAAAGAAAGAAACGTTTAAGAAAGAATCGTCATAAGAAAAAGAACAAATAGTTCTCTATCCTAAGACAAGCGTATTTATGAAACTAAATACGCTTGTCTTCTTTTCAAATCACACACCACTTATCTACTAAGCAACTTTACCTTTACCTTTTCCTTCCTTTGTAAAGTGGATGTGTCTCAAAAAAATAAAACAGCAGCTGCGCTATTTCGTGGGCTACCTGTTTTTAAAAGTTGCTATCGTGAACAAAGATTTAATTATTAACAGCTCCCCGGAAGGAGTTGAAATTGCCTTATTAGAGGAAAAAAAGTTAGTTGAAATACATAACGAAAAACTAGATGCACGTTGGTCTGTAGGAGACTTGTATTTAGGTAAAGTCAAAAAAATTATTCCAGGACTGAATGCCGCCTTCGTAGATGTAGGCTTTGAAAAAGATGCTTTTTTGCATTACACCGACCTTAGTCCCTATATAAAATCAATTTTAAAGTATACACAGCAGGTCACTGCCGATGAGAACAATCAATTTGATTTTGCTAAGTTTCAATCGGCTCCTGAAATTATAAAAACAGGAAAAATTAGCGAAGTATTAAGTGGCAAGCCCCATATTTTAGTACAAATTTTAAAAGAACCTATTGCCGCAAAAGGACCCAGGCTTACTTGTGAGATTTCTTTGGCTGGTCGCTTTGTAGTGCTTACGCCCTTCAATGAAATTGTTGCTGTCTCTAAAAAAATTCATTCGGGTGAAGAACGCAAACGCTTACAAAAAATATTTGAAGCAGTAAGGCCTAAGAATTTTGGAGTGATTGTTAGAACCGCTGCGGAAGGAAAGTCCACTGCAGAATTACACGAAGATTTATTAACGCTTACACAGAACTGGAAAAATATTCAATCTAATTTGAAAGGAGCAATGCCTCCCACTAGAATTATGAATGAAGAAAGTAAAACCACAAGTATACTTAGAGATTTATTAAACGAAGACTTTAATAAAATTGTAGTAAATGATAAAAAAATCTTCGATATCACTTTAAGTTATTTGCAAAGAATAGCGCCACAAAAAGCGAATATCCTTTCCATGTATACTGGAGACCAGGCTATTTTTGATCAGTATGGTATTACCAAACAAGTAAAATCTTCTTTTGGTAAAACGGTGAATTTAAATAGTGGCGCCTACTTAATTATTGAACATACAGAAGCACTGCATGTAATAGATGTGAACTCTGGCTTTAAAAGTGTGAGCAATAACCAAGAAGAAAACGCCTTACAAACTAATTTAGAAGCGGCAGAAGAGATTGCTAGACAATTAAGACTGAGAGATATTGGAGGTATAATTGTGGTTGATTTCATTGACATGAAACTTCCTGAAAACCGTAAAAAAGTACAAGAAGCCTTAGAAAATTATATGAAGACAGATAGGGCAAGACATACTGTACTTCCTATTTCAAAATTTGGATTACTGCAAGCTACCCGCCAAAGAATTAGACCTGAAGTAAATATCAATACCTCTGAGGATTGCCCTGCTTGTGTGGGTTCAGGTAAAATAACTTCTGCTTTATTATTAGAAGACGAGATGGAGAAAAAACTAGCTTATTTGACTACCCATGGTCATAAGTCATTGATTATTTTGGTACATCCTATCATTCACTCTCATTTAACCAAGGGTATTTTCACCAGTATCATTAAGCGTTGGAAAAAGAAGTATAAAATTAAGTTAAGCTCCCAGGCCTCGAATACCAGTCATTTAGTGGAATACAAATTTTTAGATGAGCAGCAAGAGAGCATTGTTTTTTAAAATAATCGTAATTTTAAAATAATTATACAATACCCCATAAAGGTATCATAGTAGAATTTTTAGGTATTTATAGAGCCAAATAAATATGAAAAAAATAATTTTTACTTTTTTACTCGCTTTAGCTTGCATCTATGCAAATGCATCAAAAATAAAAATTTATTATTTTATAGCTACTACTTGTCCTATTAGTCAGAAATATACCCAAGAAATAAATAGACTAAACAAAGTATATGCATCCAAGGATATGGAAATGATATTGGTGTTTCCCACCGTTAAAAGCAATAAAAAAGATATTCAAGCATTTTATACAACTTACCAAATAACAATGCCCTATATAATGGATCGTAATTTCGCTTTAACGAAACAATTAAATGCAAAAATTACACCCGAGGTATTCGTTGTAAATGAAAATAGAGAAGTTTTATACCATGGCGCCATCGACAACTGGTTTTATGCCTTAGGAAAAAATAGAATGCATATAACTGAACATTATTTAGAAGATGCCATCAAATCCATCCTACAAAAAGAGCAAATTGCGAGAGCCTATGTAGCTGCGATTGGCTGTTTTATAAAATAGCAGTTCCTTTCCTTAGAGGGGTTTATTTTCATCGCCTGGCTTATAGGCAACATAATAAATTACTAGGTTCATCATTTCATCATTGGTACCCCAGCCATACCCAACATCTTTTGGTTGCTTATTGGGGTTACGCTCATTTTGAATAGTGTTATCATACTGCGCCTCAGCATAGATTACAGAGCCTTTTGGAAGATATAAGTAGTTTTGGAAGGTGTAGGTCATTTGCCAGTTAAAATCCCAGTCTGGGATATTTATGAGCTGGACAATAT